>JAILJC010000107.1 GCA_024694965.1 Lachnospiraceae bacterium | reverse complement strand
ATGTGTGAGGGATGAACTTATCAATGATACATACTCTTTAAAAGCTGATGTTGACATATATATGATCGTGGATACGAAGTATCTGTATAAGGTCGGTTCGGGTACCCTTGAGCACGGAAAAGAAGGATTTCATCTTACGGGTTGCGACGGAAAGATAGATTATAAGCAGAAGCCGACGGCAGCCTACAGCTTAAATGCCGACTATTACTGGTACGAAATAGGCGATATGATCGGCATCGGTGACATGAAGGCCGCATATTACTGCTTCCCGAAAAACTGCGGGGACATAGTGGCCAAGACCAGGCTTGCCGTGGAGGAACTGTACAAGCTTGTAACAATTTCGTAACGGTGCCAGGCACTGTTACGGGCACTGTTACGAAATTGTTACGAACGTTTGATGTGTGCGCCGGTGAATGCAACGACGGCGATGATCTTTCCGAGATCGTCGGTGACCGTTACGTCATAGAAGCAGTTCGTGCGCCCGTCCTTTATGAGCATTGCCTCGGCATAAAGCACGCGTCCCTTGGATGCCGACATGAAGCTTGCATTGCCGACGAGGCTGACCGTGGCGTATTCCTTGCCGAAATTTGATGCAACCGCAAACGCAAGGTCTGCGAGCGTATATATCGCACCGCCCATGATGCCGCCGTAAGCGTTCCTGTGTTTGTCGGTAAGCTTAAGGCTGCACTTGGCGTAGTCCTCACCCACCTCATCTATGCATATGCCTGTAAGCTCCGTGGCATACAGGTCCTTTGAAAATTCCTCTCTTGCTTCCTCGAGTGTGCCCATGATGTACCTCCTGAAAAATATATATTGGCGGATATTTCCGTTCCGTTTTCCGGCTTCGGATACGATTATACCACATATCCGCTATGTTGACCGTTTATTTGGGAATGTGATACAATTACCTATATTTTCAGAATCAAACAAGGGGTGAAATATTATGAAATGTACTATGTGTGGAACCGAAAATGAAGCGGGAGCAAAGTTCTGTACTTCGTGCGGAGCAAAGCTCGTTGAAGCTGACATAGATCTTAGCAGTACCGTTTCTCAGCCTGAGGTATCCGAAGCGGTACCGGAGGAAACGGTAAGCGCTGCTCAGGAGCAGGAAGAGGTACAGGCTCCCCTGCAGGGAATCGAAGGTCTGGCTGATGAGCAGCTTAGCAAGGCTGAGGAGGCTGTAAATGAGGCTGCCGAAAGCTTGTCGGATGCTGCATCGGAAGGACTCGGAGGCGGCAGCGAGCCCGACAGTTCGGGCAATGTAAACGGTGCCGAATATTCGGGCGGTTATTCAAATGACTACAATGCAAAATATGACGATGTGTATGTTGAGGAAGGCGGCGGTTACATAGGCTTTGCGATAGCATCGCTTGTGTGCGGATGTTTGTCGATCCTCTGCTGTGCGTTCAGCTGCATTGATACTCCCTTATCATTAGCGGCGATCATATTAGGTATCGTTACGATAGTCAAGGCTTACGACGGCAAGGGCTTTGCGATAGCAGGCATAGCTACGGGTGCGGTCGGCATCCTGCTTCAGCTCGTTTCGTTTTTCATGTTTTCAAGTGCCGGCTTTTTTGATTGATCATGGGCGAATATAACAAGACATTTTATGAAATAGGAAAGTGGTTACTGGCTGCGGTTATTGCCGCAGCCGTATTTGTCCTGATATTCGGTGATTCTTTACTTACCCATGTCCCCGAATGCGTATTTGAAACGGCCACCGGCCTGTACTGCCCGGGCTGCGGCGGAACACGGGCGGTGATAGCGCTGTTTGAAGGCCACCCGGTAAAGAGCTTCCTTTACCATCCCGCGGTGCCCTATGCCTTTATCGTGTACTGCGTCTTCATGATAAGGATGTTCCTTGTTAAGCACTTTAACGTAAAAAGCGGGAAAGACGGCCGCATAAACATATTTATCTACATCGGGATAGGGATAATTTTCGTACAATGGATAGTTAAGCTCATTCTGTTGATACATTATGGGATAAAAGTGATATAATAAAAGGTGGGGAGTCCGGGAAGGTATTGATTATGGATAAAAACGTTTATGATGCATTGCGCGAGCTTATGAAAAGAGCTGCCACGGAAGACCTTGAACGTGACTCATATAAGGATATATGCGAGAGCGTTAAGGTTGCAAAGATGTACTACGACATGGACCTGGGAGACAGCAACAGGTACGTCGATCCTTTCACCGGCAACCTTGTTGTGGCGCAGCGCCAGAAGGATGATAAGATCATCCTTTACGACAGCGGATATGAAACCGATCTTTTACTCATTTACCCCTACTATTACAACGGATTTGAATATGTTCATGCATATATCGAGTTCAGGCCCGGCATTAAAAAGGATGACCTGGATTCCGATCTTTATCAGATGCTTGCAGATGTAATATACACCATCGTCAGCCGCCGCAATATGCGTGTAATGCTTGATTTTGCGGAGAAGGTCGATCCCATGACCGGCATCCCGAATGTAGTGGCGTTTAAGCATGAATACATGAGGGCAATAGCTTCCGTACCCGCCCATGAACTGCTTGTAATGAGGATTAACTTAATGAACTTCCGCTATTTTAATGAGAGTGCGGGAGCTCAGGCGGGTAACGAGGCCATCATAAGGATCTCAAGGCAGCTGGTACAGTTTTTATCAAAAGATGAGGCCGTATGCAGGCTCGGCGGCGACAACTTCGCCTTGTTCATTTACGAGAAGAACCTCGATAAAACCTTAAACATGCTTAACAGCTTTAAGCTCACGGACCTTCAGAGTGCACCCGGGCGGACATTTGACATATCCTCATGGGTGGGCATTTCAATGCTTGAGAAGGGTGAGGAAAAGTCATACGACATAAGGTTAAGCGATGCGGCTATGGCTTGTGAGATCGGTAAGTCAAGGCTCAAGAGGCAGGTAACGTTTTTTGATGCCGAGGTAGCCGCGATGGTAAACACGGGTCGTGATATGATAGCAAAGTTCCGTCCCGCACTCCGCAACAACGAGTTCATTCCGTATTTCCAGCCCAAGGTAAACATGAGCACCGGCGAACTCGCGGGCTTCGAAGCTCTGTGCAGGTGGCGCCACGGCGGCAGAGTCATATATCCCGACCAGTTTATCCCGCTGCTTGACCGTGAAGGCGTGGTGACCGAGCTTGACATGCATATCTTTAACATGACCTGTTCGATAATACGCAAATGGAAGGATATGGGTCTTAATGCACCCACGATCTCGTGTAACTTCTCGAAAAAGAACCTGTTCGTAAAGGACATAGAGGAAAAGATACTCAAGGCAGTAAAGGATAACGGCGTTGACGCTAAGGATCTTGAGATCGAGATAACGGAGAGCATGAAGGAATCCGAGTATGACCGGCTCATCGAGTTTGTAAGGACACTTAAGGCGCACGGATTCAATATTGCGATCGATGACTTCGGTACGGGCTATTCTTCTCTGTCGCTCATCCATAACATCGACGCTGATGTGATCAAGATAGATAAAAGCTTCATAGATTCACTTCCGGGTGGCAGAAAATCGGCAGTCCTCATTGAGAGCATCATAAGCATTGCCTCAAGGCTTAACATGTCGACCATCGCCGAAGGCGTTGAGACAGCTGAGCAGGGCAGGTGCCTGTTGGGGCTCGGCTGTCATATGGCACAGGGCTTTTACTACAGCAGGCCCGTAGGATATGAGGAAGCCACCGAGATAGTAAGGACAGGGCATTTCGAAGCACTGATCCAGATAGATTGATAACAGGGTCGCCGTAGACGGGTTCCCCTGACTCACCGGAGGAAGCATGAACAAGGAAGGGCTTAAACTAAGCGAAAAGATCGCATACGGCATAGGCGCGGTAGGCAAAGACATGGTTTATATGCTGAGCGCCAGTTATATACTGTACTATTATCAGGACATAATGGGTGTGAGTGCGGCGGCCATGGGTCTGATCCTTCTCATCGCCCGTGTATTCGATGCATTCAACGATCCTATCATGGGAGTTGTTGTCGCAAAGACAAGGACAAGGTGGGGCAAGTTCCGCCCGTGGCTCATGATAGGCACTATCACCAATGCAGTCATCTTATATCTTATGTTTTCGGCACCTCCGTCGCTCGATCCGGCGGGGCTTACCGCATATGCGGCGGTATTCTATATCCTGTGGGGCGTGACCTATACGATGATGGACATCCCCTACTGGAGCATGGTCCCCGCGTTTACAAAAAGCGGCAAGGAGAGGGAAGGCTTATCTGCGCTGGCGCGTTCCTGTGCGGGTGTGGGCAGCGCTATCATATCGATAATCACGGTTAAGGCAGTATCGGCGCTGGGCCATAGCTTAGGCGGCGATGATTCTACATATGAACGCATAGGATACAGTAAGATGGCGCTTATCGTGGCGCTCATTTTCATTGTTTTCATTTCGATCACCTGCCTGTTCATTAAGGAAAAGTCAACCGTCGACATGGAAACGGCTTCGGTTAAGGAAATGTTTTCGGCTCTCCTTCGAAATGACCAGGCGATAACGATGGTCATCGCGATCGTTATCACAAACACGGCTCTGTATGTGACCAGCAACCTTGTCATCTACTTTTTCAAGTATGATTTTTCACCCGATATATGGGAGGATAACTACACGCTTTTTAACGTTGCGGGCGGCGGCTTTCAGATACTTGCGATGATGCTTTTATTCCCGATTCTGCGTAAGTTCATAAACTCGCTGAAGATATTTTATACCTGCTTTGCGATGGCGCTGTCGGGTTACGTTGTGCTGCTTGTCGAGACATTCTTCCTTAAGGAAAACGTATATTTCCTTCTGATCCCGGCCTTCCTTATAATGAGCGCGCTCGGGATGATGAATGTCGTCACAACGATCTTCCTTGCAAACACCGTCGATTACGGCGAGCTTAAGAATAATCGCAGGGATGAATCGGTGATCTTTTCGATGCAGACGTTCATGGTTAAGCTTGCATCCGGCCTTGCGGCCTTTGTTGCCGGCATCGTGCTGCAGATATGCAGGATAAACGAGGATAAGGAAGCTGCGGTTGCAGAGGGCATTTCAGTTTCATCGAGGATGGGCCTTCGGATGAGTATGACGGTAATACCGATAATAGTCCTTGTTATCGGACTTATTATTTTTGCTAAGAAGTATATACTGACAGATGAAAAGCTGGAAGAGATAACAAATGAACTTGCAGGGCGCAGGAACAGGGAGGAAACTGAGTGACCGCACTTGGCGTTATTCTTATATTATTTTTCATATTTGTCATAAGCTCGTGCAAGTTCGCACATTTTGCCGTGACCGTAAAACGTCAGTCGTTTGAGTACGCCCTCAACTGGCAGAAGGAGCACTATGATACTTCGTTTTACGATCCCCTTGAAAAGGTCGATTATAAGATAAACAGCTACGACGGCTACGTTCTGCCGGTACAGTTTCTTAAAAATCCAACACCAACGGATAAATACATCATCATTTCCCACGGCCATACGGACAACCATTACGGCATGTTAAAGTATGCGAAGATGTACCTTGACTTCGGGTTTAATGTCATCATCTATGACCTTCGCGCCCACGGCGAAAACAAAAAGACGGCATGCACCTTCGGCATCCGCGAGGGTAAGGACCTGGATGTGCTTATTAAAGATACAAGGCAGCGTTATCCGGATCTTAAGGTCCTCGGACTTCATGGAGAATCACTCGGCGGCGCAACGACGATAACCGTGCTTAAATATTCGCCCGAGGTTGACTTTGTGGTTGATGACTGCGGATTCGCGGATATAGTGAACGTGATGAAGGGTGCACTTAAGGCAAGGCATTTTCCGGCCTTTATGGTTTATCCGGCATCGGTGTGCGCACGGTTTATGTACGGGTATTCGTTTACAAAAATGCGTCCCATCGATTCACTTAAAGATAATAAAGTTCCCATCCTGTTCATCCACGGCGCGGATGATACTTACATCCTGCCCGAGAACAGTGAGCGAATGAGCAGGGAAACGAAGGGTTATTGTGAAATACACTTAATACCGGGCGCAGAACACGCCGCCTCGATCCTCACTGCCCCGGAGGATTACAGGAAATATGTTGAGGGGTTCTTAAAGGAAGTATTGAATGCGTAGGAAAAATATCGCCCTTTTTACGGCACAGCCGGAAGCGGCACATGAAGTAAGGATAATAAACGGCATTGCAGCTCAATGTAAAAAGTACGGATATGTTTTTTCGGTTTTCACGCCGATGACGCATCTGGAGTTTAAGCGTGCTGCATATGTTGAGGCAGAATCAAACATTTTCAGGCTGCTGAATTTTGATATGATCGACGGCCTCATACTTGATGCCGTGAACCTGCTCGTAGGTCAGGGCAAAGAGGTTATAGCAGAGCTGCTAAAGCGTCTTGAGGATCATCCGGATATTCCCGTGGTATCACTGGAAATGTCCATCGGAAACCTTCCCGTGGTAAAGAGTGATAACGAAGAAGCCCTCCGTGAGATGTGCAGGCACGCGGTCGATGTCCACGGAAAGAAAAGCATATGCATACTTACGGGCCCGAAGGGTAATGAAGTGGCAGAGGAGCGGCTTGATATATGCCTTGATGAGATTGAAAAACATGGCATAAGTGTAAGTGAGGAGCACATTGTCTACGGTGATTTCTGGTATTCAAGCGGAGATGAACTGGCAAAGAGGATGGCGGGCGGTGAAGTCAGCCTTCCCGAGGCAGTCCTCTGTACCAGTACCCACATGGCGCTGGGGCTTATCTACAGGCTTTCAAAGCTTGGGATCCGGGTTCCCGATGATGTGATAGTGATAGGCTTTGACACAACGAACGAGGGCTGCTGCAATGATGTCATCCTTTCGGCATTTGATGCGGCCGATGCGGCTTCGGCAGCCGGGACCGTTGACTATATAAGGGGGATCATTGATCCCGGAAAAGAGATCCTTCCGTATGAAACGGACATAAAGAAGATGTTTTTCAACGGTATGAGCTGCGGATGCGAACCCGAGATCGAACATTCCTTAAGTGTTTTCCGCCGCGCGGCATATCTTGTTGCATATAACAGCTCTTCGGACCATGAACTGAATGAGATAAGCTTCGGGCGCTTGATGGAAAGCTATTGTCTTGAGGAATTTACGGCTTCAAGATCACCGGAAGAGTGCTTCGGAAAAATGGCGGAGCTTATCTATCTCTTAAGGCCCTTCAGGGACTATCAGTTATGCCTGAGAGAGGACTGGCTGGAAGAGTCACTTCCCGGCCTTAAGGGTTACCCCGATAAGATGGTCGTTGCCCTGTCGGCAAAGGTAACGCCGGAGAGGAATTATGATGTAAACAGATCGCCGGTTGTATTTGAGACGGATAAGATGACCACTCTTTATGATGATGAAGATCCGGAGCCCGGCATATATTATTTTTCACCTATCCACTTTGAGGGCATAACTTATGGCTATTCGGTGTTAAAGAGGTCGTTTGAGGCCCCCTGCGAACTGACTCTTGTATATCGCACATGGCTCAGGTTTGTGAACAATGCTCTGGAAATGACCAGGACAAAAAGTCAGCTGCTGTCATTGTCGGCCAGGGACAGCATGACGGGATTGTATAACCGCAGGGGAATGAACCTTAAGTTTGATAAGATGCTGCTTGAAAAACACATGGGTGAAGACCTTTTTGCGATGGTCATCGACATGGACGGACTTAAAAAGATCAATGATACATACGGACACGAGGAAGGCGACTGCGGTATAATGCTTTTAAGCACTGCGGTAAAACAGATCACACGTCCGGCTGAGATATGCGTGAGGGCCGGCGGCGATGAATTCTATATCATAGGAACCGGAAAATATGATACCGCGGATATCGATGAGCGGAGAAGCAGTTTCAATACGATATTGAAAGAGCAAAATACAAAGGCCGGAAAGCCGTACGAAATAACGGCAAGTATCGGCTTCGCGACGGAAGCCATAGACGGTGAAACGATACTCGATACCGTCATAAACCGTGCTGATAAGGAAATGTATATGAACAAGGTCGCCAGGAAAAGGTAAAGCCATGAAACATATAAAGGAGATAAGCATAAAGTTGACGGTGCTCCCCATATTCTGCCTCATGCTGCTTTCGGTGGGATGTACTTCGTCCTTTATGCAGGGAACACAGGCAGTTACCGTTTCGGGAAGAAGAGTCATCCATGAAGAGGAGTTCGGAGGCATTTATATAGACCTTACTATTGATGAATTCATGTCGCTGGGCTTTGACTACGGTGACAGTGTCAGTATAAATTTTTCAAACGGATTTAAGCTTACAGATATCCCATATTATAACGGTTACTATGAAAAGCCCGGAGAAATGCTTCTTGTAGGTTATTCCGGGTATCCTTATATTGAAGCGGCGGTTCAGGGCGGTGATCCTTTGTGGGATATCGCGGATATGCATGATGGCGATACTGCGGATATAACACTTGTTAAAAAGGGAGAGTATCTTAAAGTCCAGGAAGCGAGGGACTTAAGTTATTCGGATGAACGAAACGATTATCTCTCCGATGAGATATTTGCCAATTTCAGGAGTGTTAAGACATCCAATATAGGCAGTGATACGCTTTACCGTTCGGCTTCGCCCTGCGACAACAAGCGTAACCGCGCCGGATACGTTGACAGGTTAGCTAAGGGAGCGGGCATCGGATTTATCTTGGATCTTGCCGACAGCGATGCGTTGATACAGGCTTATATGGAAAAGGATGATTTTGATTCCGGCTACTTTAAGTTCCTGTATGAAAAGGGGGATGTTGCACCGATCGCTATGGATATGGCCTTTGGGTCCGAAGCAACACGTAAAAAGCTTGTTGAAGGACTTAATGCAATGGCAGAACACGACGGACCGTATCTTATCCATTGCACGGAAGGAAAAGATCGCACCGGCTTTGTGTGCATGCTTCTGGAGGCACTGTGCGGGGCATCCTACGATGAGCTGCTTAACGACTATCTTATAACATATGATAACTATTACGGTATCACGAAGGACAGTGATCCGGATAAATATGATATCATAGTATCGGATATATTTGAACAGCGCCTTGCGATGATAGCGGATGATGACGGTATCGATTTAAAGACGGCGGATCTTGGCGCATATGCCGAAAAGTATCTTGAATCCGGCGGCATGACAAAGGATGAGATAACGGCGCTTAAAAGTAAGCTCGCCGGCACCCCTTAGATGCGGCATCGCGCCGGGATAAAAAGTAAGCGTAAAGATGGCTAAAGGACAGGAGGAAGTATGAACATAAGCAGCCTTATAAATGAACTTACGGAATATGGGTTAAAAACGGGACTCATTGATCCTGCGGACAAAATATACACTATCAACCGGCTGCTGGAGCTGTTTGGTGTCAATGAATATGCACCCGGTGAAAGCGGTGATCTTGCAAACGGCGGCAATACACGGGAGATAAATGCGATTCTAAGCGATATGCTCGACTATGCGGCAGGAGAGGGACTTATCGAGGATACGATCGGTAACCGTGACCTTTTTGATACAAAGATCATGGGTCTTTTAACGCCCCCGCCGTCGACCGTGATAAACAGATTCAATGAGGATTACAAGCGTTCACCCAAGGAGGCGACCGATAATTACTACCGCCTTGCATGTGACGTTAATTACATCCGCACCGACCGCATCAAAAAGGATGAAAAGTGGTCGACCGATACGGAGTTCGGAAAGCTTGACATCACAATTAACTTAAGCAAGCCCGAGAAAGATCCCAAGGACATCGCAAGGGCGGCGAAAGCCAAAACACAGGGATATCCCGCCTGTCTTCTGTGCCGTGAAAACGAGGGTTATGCGGGCCATATGGGACATCCCGCAAGGCAGAATCACAGGATCATCCCCATAACCCTTAATGACGAGAATTATTTCCTGCAGTACTCGCCCTACGTTTATTACAACGAGCACTGCATAATATTCAACGAAAAGCATGTTCCCATGAAGATAGACAGGGATGCGTTCGTAAAGCTTCTTGATTTCACTAAAAAGTTCCCGCATTACACCGCAGGTTCGAATGCCGACCTTCCGATAGTGGGCGGTTCGATATTAAGCCACGATCATTTCCAGGGCGGAAGGTATGAGTTCCCGATGGTACGCGCAGAGTATGAAAAGGAATTTGAACTTCCTGCATTTCCCGGTGTCCATATGGGACGCATCAAGTGGCCAATGTCGACACTGCGCTTAAGGGGCAGCGATCCTGATAAGATCGCCGATGCTGCCGATCACATCCTTAAGTCATGGCGCGCTTATACTGACAAAGATGCTTTTATATTTGCGTATACGGATGAGGAAGGTACGGACGGTACAAAGACCAAGGTACCTCACAATACCATTACGCCCATAGCAAGAAGACGCGGAGATGATTACGAACTCGACCTTGTTCTTCGGAACAACATAACCACGGAAGATCTTCCGCTCGGCGTATACCATCCGCATCCGGAGTATCACCATATTAAGAAGGAGAACATCGGCCTTATCGAAGTCATGGGGCTTGCAATTCTTCCGGCAAGGCTTAAGACTGAAATGGCCGCGCTTAAGGAAGCTATGCTTAACGGTGATGACCTTACCGCAAATGAGCTTACCCGCGCCCATGCCGAGTGGGCAGAGGGATTCATAAACAAACATAAAATAAACAAGGACAATATCGATGCGGTAGTCCGCGACGAGATTGCCCTTGTGTTCATGCATGTCCTTGAGGATGCCGGCGTGTATAAACGCACGGCGGAAGGCTTAAGTGCATTCGACCGTTTTATCGAAAGCCTTTAACTCCTTGCAACATCCTCAAACGCTTCAACTATATCCTTACCCGGTGCAGGTGTCATAAGGCTTACGACAACGATGAGCACGAGGCTTATTATAAAGCCGGGAACCAGTGAGTAAAGTCCCGTAACATTGCCGAGTGTCGAACCTGCAACGAGGGGGATGTAATCCCACAGTATAACCACTGCAGCACCGGATACGATGCCGGCGAAAGCACCGGCTATGTTGGTGCGCTTCCAGAATAACGACATAAGTACCAGCGGTCCGAATGCGGCTCCGAATCCTGCCCATGCATCCGATACGAGAGTCATGACCGAGCTGTCGGGATTCCATGCGATCGCTATGGCAAGGAGCGCCACGATAACAACGGTAACCCTTGAAAGCTTGAAGACCGAAAGCTCATCCGCATCCTTCTTGAATATTCCCTTGTATAAATCCTCGGCAACGGCCGATGCTGTAACAAGCAGCTGAGAATCAGCCGTTGACATGATAGCTGCAAGGATCGCACATAAGAAGATACCTGCGATGAACGGAACCCTGATATCCTCGATGAACATCTTCTTTATCATTTCGATGAACACGCTCTCCGAAGAAGCAGTTCCTTCGCTTCCAAGGATAGTGGGAGCAAGGTAAGCCCTTCCGACAACGCCGATGATGCAGGCAAACAGAAGTGATAAGAATACCCAGCTGATACCGACGATCTTTGATTTCTTAAGCTCCTTCTCATCCTTTATAGCCATGAACCTTACAAGAATATGAGGCATTCCGAAGTAGCCGAGTCCCCATGCAAGAGATGAAATGATAGACACGGCCTTTATTGGAGCACCGTTCTCCTGCATAATGTTCATAAACGATACGGGATCAACGCCCGTGCCCGTAAGCACCGATGAAAAGTTTGATGCACCCAGAATGCAGTAAGCAATGATGGGGATTATAAGCAGTGCAACGAGCATCAGCATACCCTGGATGAAGTCCGTCGTACATACGGCGAGGAATCCGCCCATGAATGTATATACAAGGATTACCAGTGCGCCGATAACAAGCGCCGTATGGTAGTCGATGCCGAATATCGAATTGAACAGCTTTCCGCCCGAAGCAAGAGCCGAAGCGGTATATACAAGGAAGAAGATGACAACCACGACAGATGAAGCGCCGAGGAGAAGGTTCTTCTCATCCTTATACCTGTTCCGGAAAAACTCGGGCAGAGTCAGTGAATTGTTGGCCCTGATCGTATATTTACGGAGCTTGCCCGAAATGAATATCCAGTTGATGGCGGTACCGATGAACAGGCCGATGCCGATCCAGGCCTGGCCGGTTCCCATAAGGTAGATGGATCCGGGTAATCCCATGAGCAGCCATCCGCTCATATCAGACGCCTGTGCCGAAAGAGCGGCAACAAAACCGTTCAGGTTACGGCCTCCCAAGAAGTAATCTTCCGTATTGTTGTTCTGCTTCATGCACATAGCACCGATGATGACCATCATGAGCAGGTATGCGAAGAAAGCAACAAGTACGAAAACCAAAGAGCTACTGTTCATAATACATCCTCCGTTTCTACTATTTATAATATGTGCATAATTATACACACAGTACGAGTATAATATATCCGAATTGCCAGTGCAATGAATTTTTGCTATCATATCCTTATGTGGACAGCAAGTAACTGGACCGATTACGAGGTCCTTGATACAAGTGACGGCGAGAAGCTTGAACGGTGGGGTAAATACCTTCTCATACGCCCCGATCCCCAGGTCATCTGGAGCAGCGATCGCAAGGAAAAGGGATGGAAGCATCCGAACGGCCATTACCACCGCAGCAACAAGGGCGGAGGCGAGTGGGAGTTCTTTGACCTCCCGGATCAGTGGTCCGTTTCCTACGGTGACCTAACCTTCAACCTTAAGCCGTTTTCCTTTAAGCACACAGGGCTTTTCCCGGAGCAGGCGGTAAACTGGGACTGGTTTTCGGAACTTATTAAAAATGCGGGCCGTCCGGTAAAGGTACTTAACCTGTTTGCATACACCGGGGGTGCGACTCTCGCGGCAGCGGCAGCAGGTGCGCATGTGACCCATGTTGATGCATCCAAGGGCATGGTCACCTGGGCCAAGGAGAACGCAAGAAGCTCGGGACTTGAGGAAGCCCCGATACGCTGGCTCGTTGATGACTGTGTCAAGTTCGTCGAGCGCGAGATACGGCGCGGGAATAAATATGATGCGATCATCATGGATCCTCCCTCGTACGGGCGCGGCCCGGGCGGCGAGGTATGGAAGATAGAATCATCCATATTCCCTTTTATCAACCTGTGTACCAATGTGCTTGCCGACAAGCCGCTTTTCATGCTTGTGAATTCATACACAACGGGCCTTCAGCCTGCGGTGCTTTCGTATATGATAAACATGGCGGTAGTGAAAAGGTTCGGAGGATATGTTGAATCGGATGAGATCGGACTACCCGTCACATCATCGGGACTCATCCTTCCCTGCGGAGCATCGGGCAGGTATACGGGAGATATTTAAAACGGGGATTGACCGCGGCTAAAAAAGATGATATAAACGAATGATCGAATGAAAGGACATAATAATATGAAGATTCTGGTTACGGGCGGTGCCGGATACATAGGCAGCCACACATGTGTTGAACTTCTTGAAAACGGCTACGATGTGGTTATCGTGGATAACCTTGACAATTCAAGTGCCAAGGCGGTTGAGCGTATTGAGACCATAACGGGCAAAAAGCCCGTATTCTATAATGAAGATATCCGTAATGAAAAGGCCATGAACGATATCTTTTCAAAAGAAAAGCCCGGCTGCGTCATCCATTTTGCGGGCCTTAAGGCTGTGGGCGAATCGGTACAGAAGCCGCTTGAGTATTACGAGAACAATATTGGCGGCACGATGGTGATGCTTGATGCCATGCGAAAGAACGGCTGCAAGAACATCATCTTCTCATCATCGGCTACCGTATACGGCGATCCTGCCTTTGTGCCGATCACCGAGGAGTGTCCCAAGGGAACGCCTACGAACCCCTACGGCCGTACAAAGAGCATGCTCGAGCAGATACTTACGGACCTTAACACGGCAGACCCCGAGTGGAATGTCATTCTTTTAAGATATTTTAATCCTATCGGTGCGCATAAGAGCGGGCTTATAGGCGAGGATCCGAAGGGCATACCCAATAACCTGCTTCCCTATGTTGCTCAGGTGGCAGTCGGAAAGCTTAAGTGCGTGGGCGTGTTCGGAAATGACTATGATACTCCCGACGGCACCGGAGTCAGGGACTACATCCATGTGGTAGACCTTGCAAGGGGTCACGTTAAGGCAATCGACAAGATAAAGGAAAATCCCGGCGTTAAGATATACAACCTTGGAACCGGAAACGGATACAGCGTGCTTGATGTCATCAAGGCATTCTCGAAGGCCTGTGGTCATGATGTGCCCTATGAGATAAAGGATAGGCGTCCCGGCGATATCGCTACCTGCTATGCAGATGCATCGCTTGCGAAGAAGGAGCTTGGCTGGGAAGCACAGTACGGTATTGATGATATGTGTGCCGATTCGTGGAAATGGCAGTCTATGAACCCGGATGGGTACGGGGAGAATTAATGACCGAGGCGGTCAATGAATAATTACAGGGGATAATGAGGAAAGAGATATAATGGCGAAGAAAGACAAGAGCGAGAAGATAGCAAAAAGGATCGAGCGAAAGCAGAGGCGGCGGGAGAACAGGGAAAAGCATAAAAAGATAAGGATAATCCTGGCCGTGGCCTACGCGCTTCTGTTCATAGTCGGCGCATATGCCCTGTTGTCGGTGTTTGTTTTCGACAAAATAAAAGAGAACAAACAGGCCGAACTGGAAGCTGAGCAGGCTCAGGGAAGCGACGTTATCGAAGTAAACGACAATACGGAATCGGTCATACCTATAAGTAAGGAAGAATTAAAGGCAAAGCAGGAAGCGGAGAAGGAAGTGGAGACGGTCTCCGAGGACGAAGCTCCCGTGGAAGAGACCGAGATAGAGCAGAAGGCAGGCCAGCTCCTTGCGCAGATGAACCTGGATGAAAAGATATACCAGATGATAATCCTGACTCCGGAGCAGTTGGTCGGCGAGGATGATATCACAGCAGCCGGCGCAAAGACCAAGGAAGGCCTTGAGAAATATCCCGTAGGAGGGATAGTGTATTCTTCTTCCAATTTAAAGGATCCCGAACAGACAAAGACGATGCTTAAGAACATGGATGAATACGGACTTAAGACCGAGGGGATCCCGCTGTTTCTGTGTGTTGCCGAAGAGGGCGGGAACGCTGCCCCGATAGCCGGAACCAAGGCATTCAAGGCAAAGGGTGTATCAGCGATGGGCTCTATAGGCAGTGCGGATGACGCCTACGCCGCAGGACATACTATCGGTGAATCACTGTGGGGGCTTGGATTTAACGTAAACCTGGCACCCGACTGCGATGTGAACACTGCGGAGGGCGGAAGCTTTATCGGCAGCAGGTCCTTCGGTTCGGATCCCGTTTCGGTAAGGGAGTACGCCGCATCCTATTCAAACGGCCTTCATGATTCTGTTATATTAAGTACATTTAAGTATTTCCCGGGTTACGGTTCCGTACCGGGCGACCCGAAGGACGGAGCGGTTTCTACGGATAAAACCCTCGATCAGCTTAAGGAGGCGGAACTTGTGCCGTTTGCGTACGCGCCGTCGGCCGGTGCCGACTTTGTGATGGTCGGTCACGTATCCGTTCCTTCTATATTAAATAATGATACTCCCAGCTCACTTTCACACGAGATGGTGACCGATGTTTTAAAGGGCGAGCTGGCATATGAAGGCATAGTGGTTACCGATGCCCTTAACAAGAAGGCGGTAACGGATACCTGTGATTCTGCAAGCGCAGCAGTCCTTGCAATAAGGGCGGGCAACGACATGCTCCTTACACCGGACGATCACGCGAGCATACCCGAGAAGGTCAAGGAAGCGATGGAGGCAGGCGATATCACCGAGGAGCAGATAGACGCTTCGGTTAAGAAGATACTTGTAAAGAAGCTTGTTATGAACGAAGCCAGGGCCAAGAGGATAAAGGAAGACAAGGAGCGCAAGGAAAAAGAGGAGAAAGAGAAGCAGGAGCAGAAGAATAAGAAGAAGAAAAAGAAAAACTGATCCTGATGATAAATAACTTAGTTTTTTATAAACCCCCTTGCAAGAGGGGGTTTTTTGATGTAAAATAGCGATTGCTGTGACATTGATAGCTGTGAAGCGTGAGGTTACTGTTGCCCACGAGCTTGTCTCGGGGGATTCAAGATGTCCGGTGGACATCTGTTTTGAATCCGGCTTTGAGGCATCAAAAGAATCCGTAAGGATTCTTGCCTTGTGTTGTGGAGGGTATACAGATAGTTCCGTGGAGCGAATGTCATGTTAGGAAACTGGCGACAAGTCACTGTACTGATTCATTAGTCTGCTTAAGCAGAAACGACGTGTGAGCGATAGATGATGAAAACATTTATGACACACACGGGAGAGTGTACAGTCACCGCTTGTCGTACTTATCAACAAAAGTGCGAAAAGGAGGCGACTTTTTTTATGGCAACTCAGGTAATGAGAATCACACTTAAGGCTTATGATCATCAGCTTGTTGATGCATCAGC
>JAILJC010000102.1 GCA_024694965.1 Lachnospiraceae bacterium | reverse complement strand
CGGTCCTTTTATGTGGCTCATCTATGCGATCGCTTTAATGTATGTTGCCTTCGGCGTCATATACTTTTTCAGGAATACAAGCATATTATCCGAGCTTGACCGGTCCGCCACCATAGTGCTTGTTTTCATCGCGATCCTCGGGATATTTATACAGGGTGCATTTTCG
This sequence comes from Lachnospiraceae bacterium, assembly GCA_024694965.1. Classification (GTDB taxonomy): domain Bacteria; phylum Bacillota; class Clostridia; order Lachnospirales; family Lachnospiraceae; genus UBA2868. The sequence continues at coordinate 17,500 of JAILJC010000102.1, read as the reverse complement.
ATAAACGTTGAGCTGTTTTTTGAATCAATAGCATTCTTAGGGTTCATGCTGTTCCTTGAGATACCCGAGACAAAAGAAGCTGGCAGCAGGAGCGAGAAGATGAGCAGGAGCTTCATCATGGTCATTGCGCTCATCTTCCTTTCCGTAATAGCGGTGAACATTAACCTTATCTATCATGCCGGTACCGATCAGTCGGGCAGGATAGGTGAGGTGCAGATAAACAGTTTAAAGGGAGAACTCCAGCAGACCATATCGGATTCGCAGAGCTATCTGCTCCGTTATTCACTGGGCCTTGAACAGTGTATGAGTGAGTCGGCAGGCCTTGATGAGATCGAGCAGTACATAAGGCAGCAGAAGACATATTACTCTGACCTTACGGGCGGAGTATGCTTCAATGCCTATGCTGCGGCGCCGGACTGGTCTATTTTCCCCGACTTTGACATGCCTGAGGATTATCATCCGGTCGAGCGTGTATGGTATACCGGTGCGATGGAGCATCCGGGTGAAGTGTTTATATCCGAACCTTATATAGATGCGGATACCGGAAGGCTCTGCTATACGTTATCAAACCTTTTATCCGACGGCGTTACCGTAGTCGGCATGGACTATAAGCTCGAAAGGGTGCAGGATATCGTCGTAAGGATGGCGGGAAGCGCCGATGAACATTCAATGATCGTGTCGGACAGCGGCACCATAATCGGCTGCTCTGAGTCTGCCTGCCAGGGTGAGGAACTTATAAAAGTCATGCCGCAGTATGCGGAGGCTTTCGAAAGGGTCAGGGCCTCGAGTGAGCATAAAAGCTTCAAAACAAAGATAGACGGCGATAACAAGATAGTATTCAGTTCCGAGACGAGCAACGGCTGGAGGCTTATGCTCATCGTGGATTATGCATCCTTTTATGAGGAAATAGTAGATCAGATGGTACTGCTGGGAGCAATTGACCTTATGATGGTAGCGGTCATCATCGTGTTCTATATGATCAGCGTCAATAATCAGATAAGGGCTGAGCGCACGCTTGAGTCTACCGAAAAGTTCATCACGGGTCTGTCCGAAGATCTGCGCGGCCCGATGAATGAGATAATGCGCTTAAGTGATTCTTACGTAAGGCAGGGATTTGACGAGGAGGCCCTCCTTAACATCGGCATGGCCGGTGAAAGGCTTAGGCAGAAGATGGATAACCTGTTCTCCTATTCGAGCATTTTCAGGTCGGATATTTCGGATGAGAACAGCAGCGCAAAAAGCCGGAAAAAGTCATCCGCGGCATCAGGGAGGTTTATAAGGAACGGTATAATAACGATCCTTATAGTCGCATTGCTCGTGGGGCTTGGCATGTGTATCGGTACTGCCGCAAGATGGGGATCTGAACGCGTTAACAGGGAGGCGGACAGGTACGATAACGAAGTGAACCTGTGGATGCAGCAGAAGCGGAGCATGGTGGGAATGCTGGCGGATGTTATAGAGGCCGATCCGACAGTTTTAAATGATTATGACAGGGCTGTCAAATGGCTCGATGACATCACGAAAAATTACAGCGAGCTGACTTTTGCCTATTTTGCGGATCCGTATAATAATGAGCATCCAATAATCATGAACAACGGATGGATTCCTGAGGATGATTTTAAGGTAGAGGAGAGGCAGTGGTATATCGATACTATAAAGTCTTCTGACGGCTACAGCATATCTGCGCCGTATTTTGATGCACAGACAGGGCTTTACTGCATTACTTTTTCCAAGAGCATTTATGCTGATAACGGAGCATTCATCGGAGTATTTGCGATCGACTGTCTGCTTGACAGGCTTATCACCGTGCTGGATGACAGCTACACAAGGGATGGTTATGCATTCATGGTCGATCAGGACGGGACCATAATCAACCACCCTCATAAGGTCTATGAGATAAGCGAGAAGAACAGGGTGAATATTGAGGATACCGGATATGCGGATACTTATCACAGGGGCAGCGTGTTTGCGATAAGGGATTATGACGGGCGCCTGGTGTCGTGCTGTGCCAAGAAGAGCGTGCTTTCGGGATTTACGGTCATCGTGGTCAGGGGCTGGTGGAGCACATACGGTAACGTTCTTCTGGTCGCCATTGTTTTCCTTGTGATGATCGTTATATCCATCATTGCGATAACGGGCCTTATAAGGAGGTTTACGGACTGGCAGGAGGAGACTAACAAAAAGCTCGTTGAAGCAGCCGATACCGCCGTTGCCGCCGAGAGGGCAAAGTCAAGGTTCCTTGCCCAGATGTCACACGAAATAAGGACGCCTATTAACGCCGTGCTCGGAATGAACGAGATGATACTGCGTGAATCCGACGACCCTTCGATAAGGGATTACTCCGGCAATATCCGCTCGGCGGGAAGAAACCTCTTAGGGCTTATCAATTCCATCCTTGATTTTTCAAAGATCGAGGAAGGCAAGATGGAGATTGTGCCGGTTAAATACGATACGGCATCAATGGTAGAGAGCATTGTCAATTCGGTTTCGAAGAGGGCGAGGGATAAGGGGCTTACATTCACGCCGCACATAGACAGGGAGCTTCCTTCTTCGCTCTATGGCGACGATATACGTATCATACAGATAGCCGTCAATCTGTTGACCAATGCGGTCAAATACACTCATGAAGGCAGCGTGGACCTGTTTATCAGCGGGGAAAGGCTTGGAGACGACCGCCTGATGCTCAGGATGAGCGTTAAGGATACGGGTATCGGTATCCGGGAGGAGGATATCGACAAGCTGTTTGAATCATTTACAAGGCTTGATGAGATAAAGAACCGCGATATAGAGGGTACCGGACTCGGAATGGGTATCGTAAACGGTCTTCTTAAGATGATGGATTCAAAGCTTGAGGTTGAAAGCGTATACGGCGAGGGCTCGGAGTTCTCGTTTGAGGTAGTACAGCGGATAACCGATGATTCTCCGATAGGTGATTATGAGGAAAAGGCAAAGGAGGCGCTTGTCGTACAGGATGAGGACAAATACCTGTATGCTCCCGATGCGCGGATCCTGGTGGTTGACGACAATGATCTTAACCTTAAGGTAATATCAAACCTCCTTAAGCTTAACGGGATAGCTCCGGATACCGTATTGTCGGGTAAGGAAGCGCTTGAAAGGATGAAGGCATCCCGTTATGATGTCATCCTGCTCGATCACATGATGCCTCATATGGACGGTATCGAGACCCTTAAGAAGGCCAGGGAAGATAACCTCATTCCGGAGGGCTGCGCGGTGATCGCCCTGACCGCAAACGCCGTTGTCGGCGCACGGGAGACCTATCTTGAGGCAGGGTTTGACGACTATCTTTCAAAGCCTGTCGAGATAGCTGCAATGGAAAGTACGCTTGGAAAGTACCTTCCGAAGAGCAAGGTGTCCTACAAAAAAAGATCGGAAGCGGATGCACAGGGACCGGGTGAGGCAGAGTCATTTGAAAGCGGAGGTTCCGAAAGCCTTATAAATACCGAAGACGGCATTAAGTTCTGCGCGGGTGATGAGGACTTTTATCACGAGATCCTGGGCGATTACAGGGATTCCTATGATAAAAGGACTGCGGAACTTGACGAAGCTCTTAAGGCACGCGATATGGACGCCTACGGTATAAGTGTCCATGCACTAAAGAGCATTTCCCGCACGGTCGGAGCCGCTAAGGTTTCCCAAATGGCAGCCGATCTTGAGAAGGCGGCAAAGGCCGGTGATACGGAAACCGTGGAAAAAGGGCATAAGGAAATGATCGGATTGTTTAAGGAGACGGTTGAGTATATAAGCTCCATGGGCATTGCTTCAACCGAAACGCCCGATGAAGCGGATGACGGCGTGATACTTGAGTTCATGCCCGATGCCTGATCAATGCCCGATACGAAATTATTGACAGGGTAGGCAAAATCATTTACTTTATTATGGTAATTGGGTAACTTGTAAAAGCTTACATCAGAGGAGAAAGATTATGAAAAAGATTATTATCACAGTACTTATGCTGGCAGCAGCCATGACACTCATCACAGGCTGTGGCAAGAAGGCCGCGGCAGGTAAATCATCAGCCGGCGGCAGGACAACGCTTACGGTAGGTTTTGACGCCGAGTTCCCTCCTTACGGCTACATGGATGATAAGGGTGAATATGTAGGATTTGACCTTGACCTTGCGCAGGAAGTGTGCAACAGGAAGGGCTGGGAGCTTAAGAAGCAGCCTATCGACTGGGATGCCAAGGATATGGAGCTTTCATCGGGCGCCATCGACTGCATCTGGAACGGCTTTACGATCCAGGGACGTGAGGACGCCTACACATGGTCGGTTCCTTATGTGGACAATTCACAGGTGTTTGTTGTAAAGGCTGATTCCGGTATCGCTTCACCTGCTGACCTTGCGGGAAAGAACGTCGGCGTTCAGAAGGATTCATCCGCACTTGCCGCACTTGAAGGAGATAAGAAGGACCTTGCGGATACATTCGCAAACCTTACTCAGTATGCAGAGTACAACACGGGCTTTATGGATCTTGAGGCCGGAGCGATCGATGCGCTTGCAATCGATATAGGTGTTGCAAATTACCAGATCGCACAGAAGGGCGACGGATTCAAGATGCTTGATGAGCAGCTCGCTTCCGAGCAGTACGGCATTGGCTTCCTTAAAGGCAATACGGAGCTTAAGGATGAGGTTGAGGCAGTGCTTCTTGAGATGGCAAACGACGGAACTCTTTTAAAGATCGCAAAGGAGTACTCCGACTTCGGTATGGAAGAGTCACTCTGCCTTGGCAAGTAAGGTGTGGACGGATACAGATTAGGTTTACATAAGTAGGTCATTCGATTATGAAATTAAGTGTAATGCTTACACAATTAACGCAGGGAATGTTTGTGTCAGTGGAGATCTTTCTGCTGACACTGCTGTTTTCCCTGCCGCTCGGACTCCTTGTTTCATTTGGCAGGATGTCAAAGAACAAGGTGGTTTCGGCGATAGTTAAGTTCTACATAGCCATTATGAGGGGCACGCCGCTTATGCTGCAGCTCATAGTGGTTTATTTTGCACCTTTTTATATCTTCGGAGTCAACCTTAAGGGCTTCAGGTTCCCGGCGATCATCATTGCATTTTCGGTTAATTACGCCGCATATTTTGCAGAGATCTACAGGGGCGGCATAGAGGCGATCCCAAAGGGGCAGTATGAAGCCGCACAGGTACTCGGATATAATAAAGTGCAGACATTTTTCCGTATCATCTTCCCGCAGGTTTTAAGGATAATAACCCCGAGCGTGACAAACGAGACGATCACCCTTGTAAAGGATACTTCGCTTGCGTTTGTTTTAGCTCAGGCCGAGATGTTTACGATCGCAAAACAGATCGCGGCAAAGGAAGCAAGCGTTGGTCCTCTGATGGTCGCGGGATTGTTCTATTTTGTATTTAATTTTGTTGTTGCATATGTTATGGACAGGATCGAAAAGAAACTGAATTATTATTAGAAGTAGTGTGAAGCTATGAACGAGAAGCCTATACTTGAACTTAAAAATCTGCGTAAGTCCTTTGGCGGCAATGAAGTGCTTAAGGACATCTCGCTGACCGTAAACAGGGGTGAGGTAGTGTCCATCATAGGACCGTCCGGAAGCGGAAAGTCAACAGCCCTTCGCTGTGCGACTCTGCTTGAAACGATGGAAGGCGGAAGCCTTGCTTATAAGGGCTCCGTTGCGGCAAGCGATGAAGACGGGACTATGCGTTATTCGGACAAGCAGGAGCTTAAGAAGATCAGGCGCTGCTTCGGACTTGTGTTCCAGAATTTTAACCTGTTCCCGCATTACAGTGTGCTTAAGAACATTACGGAGCCCGTGATCTTATCCGGGCAGGCCGATAAAAAGGAAGCGGAAGAAAGGGGCCTTAAGCTTCTTGAACGTTTAGGACTTAAGGATAAGGCGGATGCTTATCCGAGCAGTTTATCCGGCGGCCAGCAGCAGAGGGTATCTATTGCAAGGGCCCTTGCTATGCAGCCCGATATCCTGTTTTTTGATGAACCCACTTCGGCACTCGATCCCGAGCTTACGGGTGAAGTATTAAAGGTTATAAAGGGCCTTGCCGCCGAGCATATGACTATGGTCATAGTCACTCATGAGATGAAGTTTGCGCGTGAGGTTTCGGACCGGATAATTTTCATGGAGAACGGAGTGATCCATTCGCAGGGAACCCCTGATGAACTGTTCAATTCCGACGACGAACGCTTAAATACATTCATAGGTAAACTGGAAAACTGATGAAAGAACGTATCCTGAATTACCGCAACCGAATAGACAAACTCCTTAAGGAAAACAGCGAGGACACGGACTGGAACGCCGTGATGGAGGAGCACCTTATCCAGATAGGATTCTTCCAGCACGAGCGTCTTATACATCTTATAGTGACCGTGCTGTTTGCCATCCTTACTTTTATCTGTGTGGGAACATACATAATATCGGGTGAGATATATGTACTCGCCCTTATAGGCATACTCCTGGTGCTTCTGGTGCCTTATATCATGCATTATTATCTGCTGGAAAACGAGACGCAGAAAATGTATGTGCAGTATGATAAGATATTGAAGCATATACAGATAAGGTGAGAAATACTCCGTATTTCTTTTGAATACGTATGTCATAAGGAATCCCCCACTTTGTGGTACCCCTTATGACGAATCCTCGCCGCTAAGGCATCATAAGGAATCCCCCACTTCGTGGGTCCCCTTATGATCTTAAATGATGCTCTTTCTTTATCTCATACATCTTCTGATCTGCGATATGTGTTAATTCTTCAACCCCGGTATTATCCTTGATCTCACTTCCGCTTGCATATGCTATCGAAGCTTCCACCGTAACGGGGAAATCATTTTCTTTACTGAATTTGAGAAGGTGTTCGTGGATACGTTCCTCCTGTTCCTTTAAGAGCGCATCCGACACATAATTTCCTATAACGGTAAACTCATCACCGCCCATACGTACCTTAATATCAGCCTCATCGAAATTAAGCTTTATCGCCTCGGCAAGAGCCTGAATAGCCTTGTCTCCGAAGCTGTGCCCGTAGGTATCGTTAATGTGTTTTAAGTTATCAAGGTCCATGCACATTACGAAAATCTCGCGTCCGTCCTTGTAAAGCGTGGGCAGGAATTCGGTGTAACCGAAACGGTTATACAGACCCGTAAGTGCATCGCGTACATAAAGGTCACGCAGACGCTCGTTCATATCATCAAGAGCGACACGCTGTTTGATGTTCACAAGCGACAGCGATATGTTGTCCATTAAGTTGCGGTGACCGCCTGTCTTTACGAATTCCGGATCGAAGGGCATTACGCAGTACCCAAAGGTCTGGGTCGCGAAGTGCACCGCAGCGAAGATATAAACCTTCTTTTCATATGCATTAAACGATGAAGGAAGAAGAGAGACCGTGGTGTCAAGCTCCTCCTTTGAATCCTCCATATATGCTTTCATTTTTGTTGAGAAGGGCTTATCGCCATCTTCCATGTCGGAACTGAAGAAATCCTCATTAAGGCATAACGCGTAAGCAGGTATCTCCAGTGTATGGGTTGTGCGGTATATGGCCTGTCTGAAGGCCTTAAGGTCGGGAGTGCTTAACAGTATCTTCCTGGCCGTATCGAACTTATGGGAATCGGTATGAGTCTTTCTTGAATTCATGAGAAGATCAAGATAATCCTTACGAAGGTTCCTTGTGCTCATGCCGCAGCCGCAGCTCTCGTTTGCAACGACCCTGCCGGTAGTAAAATGTTCGTATACTATCCGTCCGCTCCCCACCATGTCGAGCAGGCCGTCGGCCGCATCATATCCAAGCTTATCCCAGCTGCGGTTTATCGATGATATTGAAGGTATGAAACTCTGCCCCAGGCTTACGTTATCAAAGCCTGTCATCCTGTAGTCCTCGGGGCATTCGTAGCCGTCCCTGCGCGCAGCCAGGCAGTAGCCGTAAGCCATGTGGTCGTTTGCACATATCACGGCATCGGGAAGGTGAAGGCCGGCCGCCTTGAAATCCTTATATGCCTGTTCGCCGTCCTCGATGAGGAAGCGGTAGTGCCTTATGCGGTTGTAATCTATGGGAAGATCGTGTTTGGTAAGGCAGTCTATGTATGCCTTGTAGCGCAGCTGATTCTCCTCGTTTGTGGCAGGACCGCCGATATAATTGAGCGTCCTGCATTTGTGATATGAGATCATGTGCTCGACGATCTCGTACATCGACTGGTAATTGTCGATGCCGAAAAACGGAGTGTCTTCAACGTGCTGGTCTATTGTGAGCACGGGCTTGCCGCTGTTCTTAAAACCCGAAACGTATTTTGATATCGCACGGGTCGCATCCACGCTGTTAAATACTGCGATCATGCCGATGTAATTATCTGCATCGGGAAGCGAGAATACTTTCCTGTCAAGAGTATAATAATTCTTCTCGACAATATCATCGTATGCATTGAAAACATGAAGACAGATGTCCTCATTTTCAATCCTTTTGCGTATTCCGTTTACCAGTGCCGTAAGATACCCGTGATCCCAGGTGCTGGACAGCATTTGAATGTATCGCGGCATATGTTTCCCCCTGTTTGATTACCGTCCGTTAATTAGCCTGATACAATAATAGCACATATATTAAAATTGTTGTATCATAAATCTGTATCTTATGCTCCGGAGAATGATCATGAAAAAAGAAATAAACACAAACGGAATAAACGAGCGCGAATACATCGCATTCATAAGCTACAGGCATATAATACCTGACAAGACGGTGGCGAGGATACTGCACTCAAAGCTTGAGCATTACCGTGTGCCCAAGGAATACCGTGAAGCCCACGGCAGTGACAGGCTCGGGTACGTGTTCAGGGATGAGGAGGAGCTGCCTGCATCGTCCAACTTATCCGAAAGCATAAAGCATGCTCTCGATAACTCGAAATTCCTTATCGTGGTGTGCACACCAAAGACTAAGGAATCTATGTGGGTTTTACGGGAGATAGATTATTTCCTGGAGAATCACCCGCGGGAGAATGCGCTTGCAGTGCTGGTAGAGGGGAGCCCGGATACTTCGTTTCCGCCGTCCCTCTTATGGACAACGGGTCCCGACGGCAGCAAGGAGCAGGTAGAGCCGCTTGCCGCAAACATAACGGATAAGGATCATCATTACAGGCCCGGGCGTTTGAAGCGTGAGACGTTCAGGCTCTGTGCCGCGATGCTGGGATGTCCTTTTGATACGCTGTGGCAGCGTGAAAGGCGATACCGCCAGAAACGCGTAACGGTGACTCTGGCGGCAGCCCTTGGAGTCATGTCATGCTTCCTTGGCGTTGTAATGCTCCAAAACGCCAGGATCGCTTCGAAAAACAGGCAGATAGCGGCCGATAACGTACGGATCGAGGAAGACATAAAGAACATAGAAGAAAAGAACCGGCAGATAAATGAACAGTTTGATGAGATAAAGAACCAGAACGCCGAGATACTGATGCGCGAAGGGCGGCTGCTCCTTGAAAAGGGTGACCGTGCGGGTGCGGTTAAAAGTGCGGGCGAAGCGGTTACGGAAGGCTCATCGGATGCAGCGGTCGCGGCAGGTGCCGAAGCGCTGCTCACGGAAGCTTTGGGCGTTTACGATGTTTCGGGCAGGTTCAGGGCCGAGCGGGTGCTCTCCCAGGAGACCGACATAGTTTCGATGGTGATAAGCACCGACGGAAACAGGGTGTTTACGACGGACGAAACCGGGGTTATAAGGTGCTTTGATACGAATGATTCTGAACTTAAATGGACTTACAGGACGGGCTGGGATGCTAAGGTTTGGGATTCGGAAGCGATGAGCAATCCATGCTCACTTGAAAAGATAAGCGATAAAACACCCGGCGTGCTCATCTGTCATACATACAGGCATGTGTGCGCCGTTGATGCTGCGGAAGGCAAGCTGCTCTGGTCGATAGATTCCGATGAAAGCGGAGAAGATTCGTTTTCAAGGGACACGGAAGGGGACATATACTGCGCGTCCGATCCGCACGGGAAGGGCACTGTCCTTATGGATGAAGATACAAAGAACGGCGGATTAAGGTTAAGGCTTGTTGACAATGCTTCAGGGGAAGTCGTTAAAACCGCGGAGGCACCTGTTAATGACAGGCTTTCCGGGAAATATGTGCTCTCGGGGTCCGGCATGCGCATTGCAATGAACAACGGAGCTTTTTCGGATGACGGAGCTTATTTTGCATGCGTCTTCATGCTTGAGGATAAGGACGATGCGTACAGTAATGCGGGTGCAGAGTCATACTGCATCTGGGACCTTGAAACCGGAGAAGCAAAATGTGCGGGTACGGATATCATCACGTACCCAAGGTACAGTCCGCTTTTAGGGATAAGCTTCTGTAACGATGATAAGGAGCTTAACCTTTACAGGTATGAATGGAATGAAGACGGCATCCTTGCCGTCCATGTAAAGGCCGACGGGAGCAGCACTAAGGAGCGTGTACCGCAGCCCATCAAAAATTCGCTTAACTCAAGCGATGAGGAACTTAAGAACAGGTATCTGTTCCTGCCCGGAAAACAGTATACGGCTGTGGGCGTCAATGATTCATGGCATGTTTTCAGGAATGCGGATAATAAGAATACCTCATCCAGGAACGAGGGCTGCGATATAGTAAGCTTTTTCTGGGAAGAAGACGGGCAGCGGCTCGGATGCCTTCTTGAGAACGGCGGATACGCGAATGCGGGATGGGGCGGGGAATCGGGCTACATGCTTTCGTGGGGATACGGTGTTTCGATGGGGCAGCTTAGAAAGGTTGTAAGCACCGGGCCGATAGATCAAGGGGATAATGAGGGTGAAGAGGAGCGCCGTGAGGTTGATAATACGGTACTTGCGGCCGTAAGAAGTACGTCCGCATCGCAGATAGTCATCTTTAAGATGTTTACCGATCCGGGTGCTAAATTGTGTGATTTTGACATAACGGAGTACTTAAGCGGTATCCGTGCCAAGATGGAAGAAGAAGCCGGTGACTGGGAACCGGCCGGGGATGAATCTTTTGGGTTAAAGGATGATTACTTTGAGCTCCTTAAGTCAAGGGGAAACAGGATCCTTGAGCGTACGAGCCCGGATGGGCGCTACATGGCGGTTGTGTCGGATGGGGACGGTTCAACTATGGTATTAGATGTTGAGAGAGGCGAATTGGTGTATGAGGACCGGGTCGCATCGTGTGATGAAAATATCCTGATCGTAAATTATGACGAGGCGGCTAAACGGCTTTACATATTTGACGGTTTCAACCTTCACTGCATCGATACCGAAAGCTATGAGGCGCTGTTTGTAAAGGATTACTGTCAGGCGTATCTTCCCGAAGAAGGCACGCTCATAATAAGCGCGGGCGACGGGAATAACTATTACAGGGTCCCGATCTACAGCAGGGATGAACTTGTTGATCAGGCCACGGGGACGGTTCTTTTGGCGCGTTAAAATCACACGCCAAAAGAACCGTCCCCGTGGCTGATTGATAGCGTTAGAAAACACTGGCACATGAAATGATTATGTGCTATATTCATTATGCATGCGCTGTGCATGTAGTATAAAGGCAAGTATTTAGTAAAGGAGAATCAATCATGAATCTTTCACCTCTTCAGAAAGCAAGATACGAATACGTTCCCAAGCTTCCCGGAATGTTAAGGAACGGAATATCGGAAATCTGTGTTAAGGACGGCGCGGCTACACAGAGCGTGGCCGATCAGGATAAGATCAAGGCCCTGTTCCCTAACACCTACGGTAAAAATGAAATAACCTTCGTAAAGGGCACGAACACTTCACCCGCAAAGAAGCAGGTTGTCGGCGTTATCCTTTCGGGCGGCCAGGCTCCCGGCGGACACAACGTTGTTTGCGGTCTTTACGATGCACTTAAGGCTACGGATAAAAACAACGTACTTTTAGGCTTCAAGGGCGGTCCCGACGGACTGTTGAAGAACGATTACGTTGAGTTTGATGACAAGTTCATCGATGAATACAGGAATACAGGCGGTTTTGATATCATCGGTTCAGGCAGGACCAAGCTTGAGACTCAGGAGCAGTTTGCGATCGTTGCCGAGAATGCGAAGAAGAACGACCTTACCGCGATCGTTATCATCGGCGGTGATGATTCTAACACAAACGCAGCTACGCTTGCGGAATACATGGCAGCAAACAATACGGGCGTACAGGTTATCGGTTGCCCGAAGACAATAGACGGCGATCTTAAGAACGAGGATATCGAAGCATCATTCGGTTTCGATACCGCAACAAAGACTTATTCCGAGCTTATCGGAAACATCGAAAGGGATGCCAATTCAGCTAAGAAGTACTGGCATTTCATCAAGGTTATGGGCCGCAGCGCAAGCCACGTTGCACTTGAGTGCGCACTTGAGACCCAGCCCAACATCTGCCTTATAGGTGAGGAAGTTGCAGCTAAGAAGATGTCTCTTGCACAGATCACGAATTACATTGCAGACGCAGTTGAGAAGCGCGGTAACAACGGCGAGAACTTCGGTGTTGCGATCATTCCCGAAGGTATAGTTGAGTTCGTTCCCGAATTCTCGGCCCTCATCGCTGAGATCAACGAGCTCCTTGCCGGCAAGAAGACAGAGGAGTTCAATGCTCTTCCGGACTGGAATGCGAAGTATGACTTTATAAAGAATGGCCTTACGGCAGAATCATTCAAGGTATTTGATATCCTTCCTCAGGGCATCCAGCAGCAGCTCTTCCTTGAGAGAGATCCTCACGGCAACGTTCAGGTTTCGCTGATCGAGTCAGAAAAGCTCTTCTCCGAGATGGTTAAGAGCGAGCTTGACAAGAGGAAGGCAGCAGGCACATACAAGGGTAAGTTCGGTGCACAGCATCACTTCTTCGGTTATGAAGGAAGGTGTGCATTCCCTTCAAACTTCGATGCGGATTACTGCTACTCACTTGGCTATAATGCATTCATGCTGATCCAGTACGGCTATACCGGATATCTTTCAAAGGTTTCCAATCTTTCTAAGCCCGCTGAGGAGTGGAACGCAGGCGGTATGCCGATCACCAAGATGATGAACATCGAAAGAAGGAACGGCGAAGATAAGCCTGTTATCAGGAAGGCACTTGTTGAGCTTGACGGCAAGCCGTTTAAGTACTTTACGGAACACAGGGATGAGTGGGCTGTTAAGACCTGCTTTACATATCCCGGTGCTATCCAGTACTACGGACCTTCGGAAGTATGCGACATCACAACAAGGACACTCGCACTCGAGAAGGGCTGATAAGTGGATATTAACTGAGGCGGCAGGAACGGTTTCTGTCTGACTCATTTGATAAAACCCGTGATCTGTGGTAAATTATTACCTGGGTCACGGGTTTTATTTTGACCCTGAAAATGAGCCGGGGAGAAGCGCTTCTTTTGCTCATATAAATTATGGGATGGCGATAAAAGTGGGAGATAACGAAAATCAAAACAAGCCGGAAAACGGTGTTATAAAAAGGATAGTGGGTACCGCATTTGTCCTTATGCTGCTCGTCAGCATGGGGTACCTTATAGCGGGACTCATGATCCTGCCCAATGACAGGGGAGTTGCCTCATCGGACGCCGAAGAGCTTTCAAATGCGTTCGAAGTCCTGCATGACGGGGGCGATACCGAGATGGTGACCATCCCGTCCACATATGAAGATGCGGAAGAGTCAGGCACCTTAACGCTTGTGACCAAGGTCGCCGCGGATCCCGGACAGGACTGGCTCATGATATGGAACATGGGGCATGAGCTCGAGGTATACGTAGGCAGTGAACTGCGTTTTTCAATACACAGTGATGAGCGCCGCCTGTTAAAGGGCGAGGTTGCTTACCAGTATGATTTCATCAATTTAAGAGAGTCGGATAACGGCAAGGAACTGCGCATCTGCTTTGTCAATTATGCAAATGAGAACGATAATCTCGGAAATATATATTTAGGTGATAAGGCCGCGCTTTTGCTTACTGCGGTAAAGGACAGCCAGATGGCACTGCTGCTTGCTGTAACCGTTATGTTTTTCGGCTTTGTCGCATGCATTATCGCTAGTATTAAATCAAAAGAATTTCCAAACATGGACAGGGTATTTTATCTGGGGCTCGGTGTTTTTGTGGCCTCGGCTTGGTTTTTGTTCAATTCTCCGGCCACACAGTTTGTTTTCCCGAATGTAGAGGTCGCACGCGACTGTGCATTCTTCTTCGCATCCATGATAAGCCTGCCGTTCCTTGTGTATTTTGAAAAGCTTTTAGGCGGCAGATACAGGCGTGTCATCGCAAGCTTAAAGATCGCTTCAATTGTCGGTTTTATTACGCTTATAACAGGTTATTTCATACTTGGACTTGATATAAACGATGCATTTTATCCCACGATCATAGTTGCACTTTTATCGCTCGGTACCGTGTTTGCGATCATCATGGGCGATGTTACCAACAGAAAGATAAGGGAATACTACCTTGCCGCAATGGGAACTGTTTTCTTTGTTATTTTCGCACTCATCTACGTGCTCATGTATCTTCTGTTCCCGTTCAAGGGTGACAGCGGAATACTGCTGATGCTTGGCATCACGATATTGTTCGTATGCGGAGTGCTCTCGGCTGCGAAGGATAAGTAACTGTTACGCGAGGTTTCACACATCTTAAGGATATCCCAAATGTATGATCATCAGCAAAGTTAATAGCATTTTCGTTCAAAGGAGGCTTGTATGAAAATAATAAAAAAGTACAATGAAACAAGCTTGATACTTCGGATCCTGGCAGGCCTTGCAATAGGTGTGATCCTTGGACTCCTTATACCCGGAGGGACGTTAATCCCTATCCTTGGAAAACTGTTTGTCGGTGCATTAAAATCTGTGGCACCGATCCTTGTGTTCGTTCTTGTGATCTCTTCGCTGACTCAGGGAAACAAAGGCTTCGACAGAAGGTTCTCCCTTGTTATCATCCTGTATCTTACGTCCACACTTATTGCCGGAGTGATCGCTGTGGCGGCAAGCTTTATGTTCCCCCTTACGGTAAAGCTGACAGGTAGTGCCGATGTGAGTTCGGCGCCCTCAGGAGTCGGAGAGGTGCTTAAGAATCTGCTGTTAAGTACTGTGAGTAATCCGGTCGAAGCGCTTGCGGGAGCCAATTATGTAAGCATTCTTTTCTGGGCGGTGCTTCTCGGGATCATTTTCAAGAGCCTGGCGGGGGAGGCAACGAAAACAGTGATAAGCGACTTGTCCGCCGCCTTCTCAAAACTCGTTTCATGGATAATAAACCTGGCACCCTTCGGTATCATGGGTCTTATATATGAGACCATATCCGAAAGCGGTATGTCCATTTTCATAGATTACGGAAAGCTCCTTTTACTCTTGGTGGGAACCATGCTTTTCGTTACGCTTGTGATAAACCCGATCCTTGTATTTTTAATGATCAGGACGAATCCCTATCCCCTTGTTTTCCGCTGCTTAAGGGAAAGCGGTTTCATGGCTTTCTTCATGCGTTCATCGGCGGCAAACATCCCTGTAAATATCGCTTTATGCAAAAAGCTGGGGCTTGATAAAGATGTGTATTCGGTATCGATACCCTTAGGCTCCACCATCAACATGGACGGGGCGGCTGTGGTCATTACAATAATGACAATGACTGCCGCGAATACGGTGGGTATCAATGTCGATCTGGCGTCGGCAATTATACTTTCGCTCCTTTCTACCTTAGCTGCATGCGGAACATCAGGAGTTGCCGGCGGGTCGCTGCTGCTCATCCCCATGGCGTGTTCGCTTTTCGGGATACCGCAGGATACGGCAATGGCAATGGTAGGAGTTGGATATATCATCAACGTTATACAGGATTCCTTTGAAACTGCGATGAATTCTTCGGGAGATGTGCTTTTCACGGCAACAGCCGAGTACAACCAGTGGAGGAAGAGCGGAAAAAGCCTGCCGACCTTCCTGGGAGGTACAACAAAGGTTGACATATAGGAGGACATAAATGAACGTGTTTGATATCATCGGGCCCGTAATGGTAGGGCCCTCCAGTTCACATACGGCCGGTGCGGTAAGGATAGGAAGGGTTGTTAACAAGCTCTGTGACGGGCACGATCCCGTAAAGGCTGAGATCACTCTTTCCGGTTCTTTTGCAAAGACAGGCAAGGGACACGGCACCGACAAGGCCCTTCTGGCCGGTATTATGGGTTTTCACAGTTATTCGCCCGAGGTAAAGGATGCATTAAATATCGCTAAGGACCGCGGGCTTGACTATTCCTTTACAAACGAGGATATAAGGGGTGCCCATCCCAATACGGCAAGGATAAGCTTTGTAACCGCCGACGGAAAGAGCGGCGAGGTTCTTGCCTCCAGCATAGGCGGAGGAAACATAATCGTAAGCAGAGTCAACGGAATGAAGGTTGATTTTAACGGAAGCAGCAATACGATCCTTGTCATGCATACGGATAAGCCCGGAGTCATCGCAAACGTGACCAATATGATGCACTGGGAGTATGAGGATCTAAACATTTCGAACTTCTCTCTGTCGAGGCAGGAGAAGGGCGGGGAGGCGATCATGACGATAGAAACCGATAACCTTCCGCCTGAGGCTCTTATTGAGGATATAAGAAAGATAGATCACGTAACGAATGCAATACTGATACGGAGGCTGTAATGAAGTATGATTCTATTAAAGAACTGGTAGATGCGGCGGTTAGCAGCAACGAAAAGATAAGTACGGTTGTGTTAAGGGATCAGGCTGTAAGTATGGATAAGACCGAGCTTGAACTTTTTGAAATGATGGAGATCGATTTTGAGGTCATGAAACAATCCGTCATAAACGGCGGAAGGAAGGACTTAAAGACGATGTCGGGGCTTACAGGCGGAGAAGGCTTCCTTATGCGGGAGTATGCGGATGAAGGGAAATCCCTCTGCGGCCCCTTCCTTGCCGGAGCAATGTCAAGGGCGTTATCCGTATCGGGCTGCAATGCGGCCATGGGCAGGATAGTTGCGGCTCCCACGGCCGGCTCCTGCGGCATAATCCCGGGCTGCCTTATTTCAATGTGTGAGGACAGGGGAGTACCCGAAAAGGACGCCATAATGTCATTGTTTACGGCAGGGGCGTTCGGAATGGTGATCGCTGCAAAGGCAAGCATTGCAGGAGCAGAAGGCGGATGTCAGGCGGAGTGCGGAAGTGCTGCAGCAATGGCGTCGGCAGCATTGGTGGAGCTTATGGGAGGAACACCCGGGCAGTGTGCCGATGCATGTGCGCTCGTCATAGCCAGCCAGCTCGGCCTTGTCTGCGATCCTGTCGGAGGTCTGGTAGAGATCCCGTGCATAAAAAGAAATGCTACTGGCGTCATGCTGGCATTTTCCTGCGCCGATATGGTGCTTGCGGGGATCGGTTCCAAAATACCGGCAGATGAGTGCCTGGATGCAATGAGGGAGGTCGGGGATGCACTGCCGGATTCCCTTAAGGAAACCGCAAAGGGAGGGCTTGCTGCCACGCCCACCGCGCTTAAGCTGTTAAAGATGTAACTGTTTTTTTCTTCAAAGGAGGTACAGGATGAACGAATTTTACATTTTAAA
>JAILJC010000097.1 GCA_024694965.1 Lachnospiraceae bacterium | reverse complement strand
GCTTAAGTACTATATCAAGTATCTTGTTAACACCGATAAGTATTTCCTCTATCCGAGGGTTTCGTTTACGACCAACTTCGGGGACGAGGGCGAGCATATGGCCGGAAAGGATACGGTGCTTAACGACCTTCAGGTGCCTCTGGCGGGGATAAGGAAGTACGGGCAGATAGACTTTCATTTTTCGGATATAGATGAATCGGGTGCGGTATATGATGCTTTCTTTGAGAACATGAGGCTTAATCACAGGCTTCCCGCAACGGCTGACGGCGATGTGAGCATCGATATGTACGGCATGAGGCAGGAGTCCGGTTATAAGAGGTATGTTTTAAGCGCAAAGGCCCTTCCCTACAGGATACTTGAAAGCTACGGTCGCAGGCTGCGTCCGATAGATGCAAATGTCCTTTATAAGATAGAGGGCAAGGATTTCTTCCTCTATGATACCGAGAAGCCCGGCAAGGCACCGCGGATAAACGATGTGAGGAGGTACCTGTATAACTACCGTGCGATAAAGGCCCGTGAGATGACGGCCGTGCTTAAATACAGGATAAAGTCAAAGTTTTCGCTGTCAAAAAAAGCTAAGAAGCCGGTTCCCGTGAAGGAGGAGACACAGGCGGTACCTGTTGAAACCGTGGTACCTACGGCTGTATCTGCCGAAACCGTGGTACCTACGGCTGTATCTGCCGAAACCATGATACCTTCAGATGCACCGACACTGGGTGCAAACAGCATTAACATTGAAGAGAAGGATAATACGTTAGGATAAGATGTGCGGTATATTCGGAGTCATAAATAAGAAAATCGACAGAGAGCTTGCCGATAAGTGTGTGGACCGCATGAGCCACCGCGGGCCCGACGGAAGAGGCGTATGGCAGGAAAAGGACGTAACGCTCGGACACAGGAGGCTTGCGATCCTTGACCTTACCGAAAACGGGACCCAGCCGATGATGTATGACGACGGCCGCTACGTGCTTGTGTTTAACGGTGAGATATATAATTTCGTTGAGATCAGGGATGAACTTAAGGAAAAGGGTTACGGATTTTTCAGTGATTCCGATTCGGAGGTCATCCTTGCGTCATATATTGAGTGGAAGGAGAAGTGCCTTGACCGCTTCAACGGCATGTGGGCCTTCCTTATTTGGGACCGCAGGGAGGAAACACTGTTTGTCTCAAGGGACAGGTTCGGTGTTAAACCGCTGTATTATGCTTACCTTCCCGGCGGCGGCATTGCCTTTGGCTCCGAGATGAAGGCCTTAACCCCGTTAATGGATAAGGTAACAGCCAACAGGGCGATAGTCACGGATCCTAAAAGAACGGTGTTTTACGAGAGCACGGATGAGTGTGTCATAGAGGGGATAAAGCGCTTCCCCGCAGGCGCATACGCATATGCCGGCAGGGACGGCATGAAAATTAAGCAGTGGTGGGATACGCTTGATAACCTTGTAAAGGTTCCGGATACATACGAAGAGCAGGTTGAACTGTTCCGCTCGCTTTTCCTTGATGCATGCAAGTTAAGGATGAGGAGTGATGTAACGATAGGGACGGCACTTTCCGGTGGGCTTGATTCTTCGGCTACGATCTGTGCCATGGCTCATCTTGCAGGAGAAGACAAAGATGTGAGGATGAACCGCGACTGGCAGCATGCGTATGTTGCGACTTTTCCCGGAACGACGATGGATGAGTCTGAGTATGCCAAGAAGGTCACCGATTTCCTGGGGATTGACTCTACCTTTGTTACCATAGATCCTCGTAATGCAATAGATAAGCTTGATGAATTTGTTTACCTTTTCGAGGATGTGTATCTTACAAGTCCGATCCCGATGATGCTCTTATACGGGGCGCTGCGAAAGGATCGTACTATCGTTACGATAGACGGGCACGGAGCGGATGAACTGTTCGGCGGGTATACGTTTGATTTTATCCATGCGCTCAAGGATGCACGAGGCGGCGCCGAGAGGGATATGGTGCTTGATGCTTATATAGGCAGCTTCCCGAAGGACGGCAGCAACATAGCCCTTAAGAGTACAAGTAAGTCATCGGTATATCTTAATTATCTTAAACGGAGCATCAAGGATAAGCTAAGGAGCGGCAGCGAAGGATATAAGCGTGTCAGGGCTGCCGATGATATAAGGTACAATAATCTGGACACATTAAACAGGATACTGTATGTGTCTTCACACGAGACGATACTCCCCACTCTCCTTCGCAACTATGACCGCTACAGTATGGCAAACAGCGTGGAGATAAGGATGCCATTCATGGACTACCGCATTGTAAGTCTTGCGATGTCGCTTTCCTGGAAGAGCAAGCTGCACGGCGGGTATTCCAAATCGATTGTAAGGGATGCCATGGCACCTTATATGCCAAAGGACATAGCCTACAGGCGGACAAAGATAGGCTTTAACACGCCGATAGTCGAGTGGATGCAGGGGCCGCTAAAGGAGTACTTTACGGATATGATCTCATCGGAGGCGTTTAGGACCTGCGATCTTATAGATCCGGCGGCTGTGGCAGGAAGTGTGAGGGCAGTCATTGATGATCCGGGTGCGACATTTGCTCAGGGTGAGCAGGCATGGAGTATGCTGTATCCGTATCTGTGGGAGAAAAACGTACTTAACAGGATGTAAATGCAGACAGATCCGGGCTCGGAGGGGTCCGGGTTTTTATTATTTCAATTACCTATTGCCACGGTAGGTAAATGGGTGTATACTCTCTTCTTGAAAGTGAGGACCGCGATCATGATGATATCTACCAAGGGACGATATGCCCTGAGAGTAATGACACAGCTTGCCAAAGATGAAGATAAGCTTATACCTCTTAAGGAGATAGCCAATGATCAGAATATTTCCCTTAAGTATCTTGAGAGCATCATGTCAATACTTGTGAAGAAAAAGCTGGTTGAAGGTGCTTCCGGTAAGGGAGGCGGATACAGGCTGGTAAGGCCCGCATCCGATTACAGTCTGGGTGAAATATTAAGGGCCGCCGAGGGTACACTTGATCCGGTTGCATGTGCGGCAATAGACGGGGAACCCTGCGTCAGGAACATGGACTGCCCTACTTATCCCATATGGAAGGAACTTACCGACCTGATAACGGGCTTTCTTGACAGCAAGAAACTAACTGATCTGATTTGAATAAGGAGAAAAGTTATGAACGGTGACAAGATCGTTGAAATAAAGGACCTTCATGTAAGCGTGGAGGATAAGGAAATACTCGACGGAGTAAATTTTGAAATGCACCGGGGAGAGATCCATGTGCTTATGGGACCTAACGGTACGGGTAAGTCAACCCTGGGCAATGCCCTTATCGGAAATCCGAGATTTAAGGTGGACAGCGGCAGTATAAAGCTTAAGGGTGAGGATATAACAGATGCTCCCGTTAATGAGAGGGCAAAGCTTGGAATGTTTTTATCCTTCCAGAATCCTATTGAAGTACCGGGCGTCACCCTGTCGGCCTTTATAAGGACGGCACTTGAGGCAAAGACCGGTGAGCGTATAAAACTGTGGGATTTTAAGAAGAAACTTAAGGCGTGCATGGAAATCCTGCAGATGGATGAGTCTTATGCGGACAGGGATCTTAATGTGGGATTTTCGGGCGGTGAGAAGAAGAAGTCCGAGATCCTGCAGCTGCTTATGCTGGAGCCTGATTTTGCCATACTGGACGAAACGGATTCCGGGCTTGATGTGGATGCGGTACATACCGTGTCGGAGGGCATTAGGGAATACCAGAAGAGATGCGGAGGAGCCCTTCTCATAATAACCCACAGCACCAAAATACTTGAGTCGCTCAAGGTGGATAAGACACACGTTATGGTTGAAGGAAGAATAGTAAGAACAGGGGATGCATCCCTTGTTGATGAGATAAACGAAAAGGGTTTTGATGACTATCATGAAGGATAAAAATGAGAACAAAACATATGTGGAAGATATAGACAGGAGCATGTACGATTTCAGGAATGAAGATGCGGATGCCTTCAGGCTTGAAGACGGCCTGACCGAGGAGATAGTTCTTAAGATATCCGAAGAAAAGAATGATCCCGAATGGATGAGGCAGTTAAGGCTTAAGTCTCTTGAACTTTACAATAAGATAGAAGTTCCGGACTGGGGGCCTGCGCTTGACGGACTCGATATTGACCATATAGCAACTTATGTACGGAAAAATACCAAAATGGCGGACAACTGGGACGAAGTGCCCGAAGAGATAAAGGACACCTTCGAGAAGCTGGGTATACCTCAGGCCGAGAGAAAATCACTGGCGGGAGTCGGTGCCCAGTACGATTCCGAGCTTGTATATCATAACGTAAGGGAAGATGTTGCCAAAAGGGGTGTTGTCTATACGGATATAGAGAGTGCGCTAAGGGGAGAATACGCGGACCTTATTAAGGAAAAATTCATGCATCTTATTCCGCCAAACGATCATAAGTTTGCGGCCCTTCACGGAGCTGTGTGGTCAGGAGGATCATTTGTGTATGTACCGAAGGGAGTAAAGGTTGATATACCTCTGCAGTCATACTTCAGGTTAAATGCCAAGGGAGCGGGACAGTTCGAGCATACGCTTATCATTGTAGAGGAAGATGCGGATCTTCATTTTATCGAGGGCTGCTCGGCACCCAAGTATAATGTTGCAAATCTGCATGCGGGCTGTGTGGAGCTGTATGTCGGCAGGAATGCAAGACTTCGGTACTCAACCATCGAGAACTGGTCCAAGAATATGTATAACTTAAACAGCAAACGGGCTATCATTGAAGAGGGAGGAAGGATCGAGTGGGTATCCGGATCGTTCGGATCGCATATATCCTGCCTTTATCCGATGAGCATCTTAAAGGGTGACAGGTCGACAATGGAATTCACGGGAATATCGTTTGCAAATGATGATCAGAACTTAGATACCGGTGCCAAGGTAGTGCATATCGGCGAGGATACAAGCTCCTATATAAATACCAAATCGATCTCAAAGGGCGGCGGGGTATGTACCTTCAGGAGTTCCCTGTCGATAGAGAAGAGCGCGAAAAGGAGTAAGGCCGCCGTATCGTGTGAATCGCTCATGCTTGATTCCGAATCAAGGTCGGATACGATACCCGCCATGGATATAAGATGTGCGGATGCCGATGTCGGACATGAGGCACAGATAGGAAGGATAAGCGATGATGCCGTACTATACCTTATGTCAAGGGGTATGAGCGAGGAGGATGCAAGAGCGCTTATAGTAAGCGGATTTGCGGACAATGTCAGCAAGGAGTTACCCCTTGAATACGCAATAGAAATGAACAACCTTATCAGGCTTGAGATGAAGGGAAGCATAGGATGATAACGATGAACCGTATGCCGGTGCGGACTTTCAACCGGCTTAAAATGAATGAGAGCCGGCTGGAATATGCGCAGGGCGATGTCAGGGAATTAAATATAGAAGAGTCGTTAAGACTTGATTATAACAGGGATGAAGATATCAGGATAAATGTAAAGGTAAGAGACGGGGAAGAATTAAGCCTTATAGTCAACTTTACCTTTAAAGGATCAGCCGGTCTTGAGATAAACGGCAAGGTTGGCAGGGGATCCGCTCTTACGGTGATAGAGGCAGATAATGCAGCAAGGACGGGTAAGCTTATAAGCAGGGTCCATGTAAGTGTATCCGATGAAGGTGACTTTAAACATATACAGCTTTATCCCGCAAGAGGAGATGTTTATACCGATTGTATTGTCGACCTTGAGGGTAAGGGCAGCAGCTTTGATGCCGGGATGGCATATCTGGGACGTGGCGGTCAGATCCTTGATATAAACCATGTTGCCACCCATTACGGTAAAAAGAGCAGAAGTCATATACATGCTGACGGGGTGCTTATGGACAGGGCTTCAAAGCTCTTTAAGGGAACGATAGATTTTAAGACCGGCTGCGCCGGTTCCAAAGGGCAGGAACAGGAGAAGGTGCTTCTTCTGGGAGATGAGATCATAAACAGGTCAATACCTGTAATACTGTGTACCGAGGAGGATGTCGAGGGTTCACACGGCGCTGCCATCGGAAGCATGGACGAGGAAATGCTCCTGTATCTTCAGAGCAGGGGGTTAAGTGAGGATGACGCAAGGAGAATGGTCATAAAGGGAATGTTTGGCAGACTGCTTGATGAGATAAATGACGAAGAGATATCGGAAATGACTGTTAAGCAGCTGGCTGAAGTTGTCTGAAGGTATTAAGCGGGGTTACGGGTGTGATCAGGAATGATAACGAAAAATTGAATATAGATAAGATAAGGAATGATTTTCCCATATTTAAGACCACCGGGAGGGCTTATCTTGACAGTGCGGCGACAAGCCAGAAGCCGGAATGTGTTATTAAGGCGGAGGAGAGTTTCTATAAAGAATCAAATGCCAATACGTTAAGGGGATTTTATCCCTTAAGTGTTAAGGCAACCGAAATATATGAAGACGCAAGAAAGACCGTGGCTTCCTTTATCGGGACGGATAAGAGCGAGGAGATCATATTTACCAGAAATGCCACCGAAAGCTTAAATCTTATCGCCTACAGTTACGGTATGACCAATATAAACGAGGGCGATGAGATAGTTGTATCGATTGCGGAGCATCATTCGAACATTCTCCCCTGGCAGATGATCGCGCAAAGTAAAGGCGCAGTCCTTAAATATCTTGAATGCAAACAGGACGGAAGCTTCAGTGATGAGGATATAGAAAAAGCTATAAGCGAAAAGACAAAGCTTGTTGCCTTTACCCATGTATCAAATGTTTTGGGGCGGATAAATCCGATCGAAAAAGTCATAAGCCTTGTACATAAGGCAGGAGCGGTTGCCGTTATAGATGCATCTCAGAGCATTCAGCACACAAAGATAGACGTTAAGAAAACGAATGTTGATTTTCTGGTGTTTTCAGGACATAAAATGCTTGGCCCCATGGGTATCGGAGTACTGTACGGAAAAAAAGAAATACTTGATAAGATGCCGCCGTTTTTAACAGGCGGAGAGATGATCGAATCGGTGAGAAGGGATAGTGCGACTTATGCTAAGCTCCCTCACAAATTCGAAGCGGGAACCGTAAATGCGGCGGGTGCGGCAGGTCTTGCGGCGGCGATCGGATATTTGGAAGAAACAGGTCTTGATAAGATACATGCCCGTGACAGAGAGCTTACACAGCGTGCCATAGAGGGACTTAAGAAAATAAAGCATGTTCATGTACTGGGATCCGATGACTACAGAGAACACAACGGTATAATCTCATTTACGGTTGATGATGTACATCCTCATGATGTATCGGAAGTCCTGAGTGCGGACGGGATCGATGTACGCGCCGGACATCACTGTGCCCAGCCTCTCCTGGAGCACTTAAAGGTAAGAAACGCTACCAGGGCATCGATAATGTTTTACAACACGGAAGACGAGATAGACAGGTTTGTAAGTTCGGTTGCAAATGTCAGGGTGCGTATGGGATTTGCCGACTGAAACAATTAGCATAAGGAAGAAGACAGATGGAGAGCAGGAGCTTTTATAACGAGATTTTGACGGAACATAATATGAGACCCTATTACAAGCATGAGCTTGAGGATGCGGACCTTGTTCTTGAGGGAGTTAATCCCAATTGCGGTGATGATATCATAATAAAGCTAAAAATGGACGGGGATACCATAACGGACGGAGCCTTCGTCGGTGAAGGCTGTGCGATATCACAGGCTTCGGCAGATATAATGCTGGGACTTGTCATAGGCAGGAAGAAGGATGAAGCTTTAAAGCTTGCCGACATCTTTATGAGGATGATAAAGGGTGAGGCCGACGAAGAGGAGATAGAGAGCCTTGAGGAAGCGACAGCCCTTAAGGATATCTCACACATGCCGGCACGTGTGAAATGTGCCGTACTTGGCTGGCATACTCTTGATGAGCTGTTCAAAGACCGGTTATTTGCTTAAAGCCTTTAATTATGCTATTCTTTAACTGTTCGGAAATTATCCGGACAGTTAATTTTTTATGGGACATGACGAGAATGGAACGGGTGCTGGTTGGTATGTCCGGCGGTGTTGACAGCGCCGTTGCGGCCTATCTTTTGAAAAAGGAAGGATATGATGTTACGGGTGTGACCTTAAGGACCTGGGAATCCGGAAACGGAGAAGAAAGCAGGTGCTGTGAGATCGAGGATGCCTCAAGGGTTGCACGCAGCATAGGGATCCCGTATTATCCGATAAACTGTCTGTCTGAGTTTAACGAGCGGGTCATAAAGCCGTTCATCGATGATTATGTATGCGGACTTACGCCTAATCCGTGCATCGAATGCAACCGGTATGTGAAATGGGAAAAGATGCTTTATATGGCAGAATCATTAAAAGCCGGATATATAGCTACAGGGCATTACGCATCGGTGGTCAAGCTCGACAACGGACGTTTCAGTGTCAGGCGGGCGCTGCACGCCGGTAAGGACCAGACGTATATGCTCTATAAGCTTACGCAGGAACAGCTTTCCCGTACCCTTATGCCGCTTGGAGGACTTTCCAAGGACGAGGTAAGGGATATCGCAAAACAGGCGGATATCCCGGTCGCGGATAAGCCTGATTCTCAGGAAATATGCTTTGTAAGCGATGATGATTACGCGGGATATATTAAGGATAATTATGAGGGTGAGCTGCCCGGCGAAGGTGATTTCGTAAGTGTCGACGGTAAGGTTTTGGGAAGGCATAAGGGGATCATCCATTATACGATAGGACAGCGTAAGGGGCTGGGACTGCCTCTGGGGTACCCCGCTTACGTTAAGAAGATAGACATTGAGCGCAATGAGGTTGTGATCGCTGAGGACAAAGACCTGTACAGCAATACCGTTATTGCAGGGGATGTTAATTTCATGAGTATCCCCGGCATCGCTCCCGGTGAGGGATTAAGGTGCAGGGCAAAGATAAGGTACCGACATGAGCCGGAAGCGGCAGTGGCTGAGATGACTGACAGCGGTGAACTTAAGATAACCTTTGACAGCCCGGTAAGGGCGGCTGCACCGGGTCAGTCGGCGGTAATGTATGATGATGAGGATAACGTCATCGGCGGCGGGATAATAACAGGCGCCGTTTGAGAACGGAGATTTATATGAGTCTGCTTAAGAAGATAAGTTACATATTTTCGGCAAAACAGAAGCTTCAGTCGGTGTTCCTCTGCATCGGCCTGCTTATCGGCGCGCTTCTTGAGCTTGTGGGAGTATCCCTTATCACAGAGCTTGTATCCATCATAAGCGATCCTTCAAAGATACATGAAAATGCTGTTTTAAGTAGTGTTTACGATATGTTTTCGATGAATGACGAGAGGCAGTTTTTCCTGTTTATGGTGGTCGGGCTTATCATCATTTACCTTCTAAAGAACGCCTTTCTTCTGTGGATCAATTACGTTCAGTACACCTTCATATTCAACAATCAGCTAAGGCTTTCGGGAAGGCTCATCGACTGCTATTTAAAGAAGCCTTACACCTATCATCTTGATAAGAACTCTGCCGAAATGGTAAGGAACGTAATGCTTGATTCCGAGCGATTCTTCCAGATGCTGCTTAGCGTGTTCCTGCTGCTTTCGGAGCTGCTCATTTCGGCGCTCTTATGCGTATATCTCCTTGTGATCGACTGGTTCATAACGGTATCTGTTGTTATCATCCTCGGGATATTTACTGCGCTTTACATGCTGCTGTTTAAGAATAAGGCAAAGGAGTACGGCAAGGAGAATCAGATCTATGACGGCAAGATGCACCAGTCCATTAACCAGGCGCTCGGTGCGGTAAAGGATATAAAGATACTGCACCGCGAGAAGTATTTCGTGGATGCGTTCTGCGGATACGGCAAAAAGAAGATGCGTGCGGTAAGGAACAACAACGTGCTCGGCCAGGCGCCCAAGTACGTTATCGAGACCGTGTGCATAGGTGCGATCCTGTCGGTACTGCTGTTTAAGATAAACAGGGGCGAGGATCTAAGTTCGATGATAACCCAGCTTGCGGCATTTGCGCTCGCGGCATTTAAGCTGCTGCCTTCGGTCAGCAAGATAAACAATTACGCAAACCTCATCGTTTTCTTAAAGCCTTCGGTTGATCTTATATACCGTGACATAAAGGATACTGAGGACATGAAGAGTTTTGAGCTTGCGGATGCATCGGAGGATGTTTTAAAAGACGGTGAAGCGGCTGCGATTAAGGT
Organism: Lachnospiraceae bacterium; assembly: GCA_024694965.1. Lineage (GTDB taxonomy): Bacteria > Bacillota > Clostridia > Lachnospirales > Lachnospiraceae > UBA2868. Next base: position 1,205 of record JAILJC010000097.1, on the reverse strand, counting down.
TGAGGGACTTACATACAGGTATCCTCATACGGACAGGGATGTGCTTAAGAATGTGGACCTTACCATACCGCTCGGTTCGGCCGTCGGCATCATGGGACCGTCCGGTGCCGGAAAGTCAACACTTGCGGATATCATACTCGGTATCCTTACACCTACGGACGGCAGCGTAAAGTACGGAGACATGAACGTCCATGAGCATCCCCTTAAGTGGTCGAAGAAGCTGGCATACATCCCGCAGGCCATCTATCTTGCGGATGAGACCATAAGGAACAATGTGGCCTTTGGTATTGACGATGATAAGATCGATGAGGAAAAGGTATGGGAGGCGCTTGAGGAGGCCCAGCTTAAGGACTTTGTAAAGGGACTGCCCGAGGGACTTGATACAATGGTAGGTGAGCGCGGCGTACGATTATCGGGCGGACAGAGGCAGCGTATCGGTATAGCAAGGGCGCTGTATGATGATCCCGAGATAATGGTTCTTGATGAGGCGACTTCGGCGCTTGACAATGAGACCGAGACAGCGGTAATGGAAGCTATAGATAGCCTTATGGGTAAAAAGACTCTTATTATAATAGCGCACAGGCTTACCACGATACGTAACTGCCAGCTTATATTCAAGGTGGATGACGGAAAGGTTAAGGAAGTGTCCTATTCGGAGATCGAAGACACTCCTGTTGCCGATGAAGGCTGACAGCGGATCATAATATGGAAAATATCAAGTTAAGCGTAATATTCATAACGTACAATCACGAGAAATACGTTGAGAAAGCCCTTCGGAGCGTATGCGAACAGGAAACCGATTTTGCTTACGAGGTAGTTGTCGGAGAGGACTGCTCGACTGATTCTACGCGGGAAATATTAAAGCGAGTGGCTGCCGAATATCCCGATAAGGTAAGGCTGCTTTTCAGGGAGAAGAATTTCGGGCGGCCGACTCTTAACGTATATAACACGACGATGGAGTGCAGGGGCGAGTACCTTGCATATCTTGAGGGAGACGATTACTGGACCGATAAGTTTAAGCTTAAGAAGCAGGTCGACTTTTTGGAGGAGCATCCCGAGTACATCGCATGTACGCATGACTGCGTGATGATAGATGAAAACGGCGATGAGATAACCGATGAAGCAGTCCTTAAAGTCGGGGATATGTATAAATGGTCCGGGAAGTTTACCTATGATGACTATAAGCATTCCGAAAAGTGGCCGGG
>JAILJC010000039.1 GCA_024694965.1 Lachnospiraceae bacterium | reverse complement strand
CACACAGGTGCGCATAAGATAAATAACGTGCTCGGTCAGATACTTCTTGCAAGGCGTATGGGTAAGACCAAAGTCATCGCCGAAACCGGCGCGGGTCAGCACGGTGTGGCTACGGCGACGGGTGCCGCGCTCTTTAACATGGAATGCACCGTTTACATGGGCAAGGAAGACGTTGAACGTCAGGCGCTCAATGTTATGAGGATGGAGATGCTTGGCGCAAAGGTAGTTGCGGTTGAGTCGGGCAGCAATACCTTAAAGGATGCGACCAACGAAGCGATAAGGACATGGGCAAAGACCGCTGAGGATACATTTTACATAATCGGTTCTGCTATAGGTCCCTATCCGTATCCGAAGATGGTAAAAGAATTCCAGGCATGCATCAGTCGTGAAGCAAAAAAACAGCATATGGAAGCGGAAGGAAGGCTCCCCGATGTTGTCATGGCATGCGTCGGAGGTGGTTCGAATTCTATCGGTATGTTCGCTGATTTTATCGATGATAAGGAGGTTGAACTTATCGGCGTTGAGGCGGCCGGCAAAGGAATAGATACAAATGAACATGCGGCTTCGATGGCCAAGGGAAGACCCGGTGTCCTGCACGGAACAAGGTCATATCTTCTGCAGGATGATGACGGAAACATACAGCTTGCACATTCTATTTCAGCCGGGCTTGATTATCCGGGTGTAGGACCCGAGCACGCATACCTGCATGATTCGGGAAGGGCAAAATATGTTCCGATAACCGATGAAGAAGCGATGGATGCTCTGATGGAGCTTACACAGATGGAAGGCATCATCCCCGCGATAGAGAGTGCACATGCAATGGCTTATGCGTTCAAAAAGGCGAAGGAAATGACAAAGGATGAGTCTATGATCGTGTGCCTTTCGGGACGCGGTGATAAGGATGTGAATACGATCGCCGCTTATCTGAGGGGCGAAGGGTACCTTAACTAGGAGGAACGATATGAACAGGATAGAGAAACGATTAAATGAATTAAAGGAACGCAGCGAGAAGGCGTTCATAACATATTATACGGCGGGACTTCCGGACATGGAGACCACGCGTAAGATAATAGATGTACAGAGGGGAATCACCGATGTGATCGAGCTTGGCATACCGTTTTCGGATCCGACTGCTGACGGTCCCGTGATACAGCAGGCAAGCTACGAAGCCATACAGGGAGGAGCCTCGCTTAAAAAGACCTTCAGCCTTATGGATGAAATACGAAGCGGCGGAAACGAGCAGCCCATAGTTTTTATGATGTACTACAACACGATAGTAAATTACGGACTTGATGCATTTGTAAAGAAGTGCCATGAAACCGGAGTGGACGGACTTATCGTTCCGGACCTTCCGATAGAAGAGCAGGAAGCGCTGCGTGATGTACTTAAGACGGATGATTCTACGATACTGATCGAACTTGTTTCTCCCGTATCAAAGGACAGGATCCCGGAAATATTAAAGGATGCGAAGGGCTTTGTTTATTGTGTATCCTCGATGGGCGTAACAGGACAGGCGGCCGATTTCCATAAAGAGGTAGTAAGCTATTTAAGTGAAGTAAAGTCGCAGTCACCCGTACCTGTGATGATGGGCTTTGGAATAAGGGAAGCTTCCGATGTAAAGCCAATGAAAGACATAATAGACGGTGCTATCGTAGGGTCGCATTTTATCAATATCATGAGAGAGTCAAAGTATGATCCCGCTGCGGCAAAGGAATACGTAACAAGGTTTAAAAACGAACTGAACGGAATATAGGACAAGCAAAGGAGGACAGAAAAATGATCAAGGAAGCAATCGAAAAGATAGTACAGAAGGAAGACCTTACTTATGATGAAGCGTATGCCGTTATGAACGAGATCATGGACGGCGCGACAACCCCAACACAGAACGCTGCTTTTCTGGCGGCATTATCGACAAAGAGCGCAAAGGCCGAGACGATCGATGAGATAAAAGGCTGCGCGGCAGCAATGAGGGAACATGCGTTAAAGGTTAATGGAAATGGCATGGATACACTTGAGATAGTAGGTACGGGCGGCGACCGTGCGGGAAGCTTCAACATTTCAACTACCTCCGCGTTTGTTGCGGCAGCCGCAGGTGTCAAGGTGGCAAAGCACGGCAACAGGGCAGCCTCATCCAAGTCGGGAACGGCAGACTGCCTCGAAGCTCTGGGAGCCAATATCGACCTGGAACCCGACAAGTGTGTAAAGCTGCTTGAGGATACCGGATTCTGTTTCTTCTTTGCGCAGAAATATCATACCTCGATGAAGTATGTGGGAGCCATAAGAAGGGAGCTGGGCTTCAGGACAGTATTCAATATCTTAGGGCCCCTTACCAATCCTATTCATCCCACAAGGCAGCTGCTCGGTGTATATGACGAATATCTGGTTGAGCCTCTTGCACGTGTGTTATACGGACTCGGTGTTAAGAGGGGAATGGTGGTTTACGGCAAGGAAAAGCTTGATGAGATAACCGCAGTCGGCCCTACGGCGATCTGTGAATTTGACCGCGGTGAATATAAGCGTTATGATATTTCTCCGGAGGATTTCGGTTTTAACAGATGCAAAAAGGAAGACCTGCAGGGCGGAACACCTGAAGAAAATGCGCAGATAACGAAGGACATTTTAAGCGGTAAGGACAAAGGACCCAAGAGAGATACTGTGCTTATGAATGCAGGTGCCGCGATATACATTGCAGGCAAGGCTCCATCGATAGCCGGAGGGATCGAGATGGCGAAGGAACTTATCGATTCAAGGAAAGCGCTTAAGGCGATGGAGAAGTTTGTGGAGGAGTCAAAATAGACGCCTCATCCGTCACATGACGGTGTAAACGGTAATCAGAAAGGTAGGATGCACATGAAAGAATTAAAAAATCTAATGGGATGGAGACCGGGCATAAAGGTCGTCGATGCAACACTTCGGGACGGCGGTCTGGTCAACAATTTCTTCTTTGACGACGAGTTTGTAAAGCAGCTCTATATCACTAATATCAAGGCCGGCGTCGACTATATGGAGATGGGTTACAAGGCAAGCAAGGAGCTGTTTGACACAAGCAAGTTCGGCAAATGGAAGTTTTGTGACGATGAGGATATAAGGGCAGTCGTCGGCAATAATGAAACCGAATTGAAGATCGCGGTCATGGCCGATGTCGGACGCTGTGATTACAAGAACGACATACATAAAAAGAGCGAGAGCCCGGTCGATCTTGTGCGTGTGGCAACCTACATAAACACCATCCCGCAGGCTATCGATATGATAGAAGATGCGGCTTCAAAGGGGTACGAAACGACCGTTAATATCATGGCAATATCTCAGGCTCAGGAAACGGATGTGCAGGTGGCACTTGACATGCTGGGTCAGACTCCCGTTGAGTGCTTCTACATAGTTGACAGCTACGGTTCGATATATCCCGAGCAGATGACGAGGATAGCCGACCTTTACTTAAATGCGGCAGAAAAGTACGGTAAAAAGGTAGGCATTCATGCACATAACAATCAGCAGCTTGCATTCGCAAATACGATCGAGGCAGTTGGCTGCGGTGCCGATTATCTTGACGCGACATATTCGGGAATGGGAAGGGGAGCAGGAAACTGTTATATAGAATCACTCATCGGTTTCCTTCACAATCCCAAGTACAATCTGTACCCTGTGATAAAGTTTGTTGAGAATTACATTAATCCGATGCGTGAACAGGGAGTCACATGGGGGTACGATATGCAGTACCTTTTTACGGGACTCCTCAACAGACATCCCAAGGTAGCGATTGACTATACAAAGAACGGCAGGAAGGACCTTACGGAGCTTTATAACGAAGTGATCCTGCTCGACTGATACCGTGGGTTGAAGACCGGAGGCTTGATATGTATACACCATCTGTTGAGGAAGCGGCAAAATACGCAGATAAATATGACCAGATACCTGTTAAGAGAGAGATATTGTCCGATATAAGAACTCCCATACAGGTACTTAAGATACTTAAAAAACACAGTGCTCATGTATATATGCTTGAAAGCGTTAAGAATCAGGACAGCTTTGGCAGGTATACTTTCCTTGGGTACAATCCTTTAATGTGCATCACCTGCACGGACGGTGATCTTAAGGTGATGGATGATGAAGGGAATCTTATACATGAGGAGCATACCGACCATCCCGCAGGATACTTAAAGGAGCAGCTTTCAAAAATGCAAAGCCCGAGACTTGAAGATTTTCCGAGCTTTACGGGGGGACTTGTCGGCTATTTTTCGTATGATTACATCAAGTACAGTGAGCCGGGTCTTGTACTTGACGCAAAGGACAGTGAGCATTTTAAGGACATGGATCTTATGCTTTTTGATAAGGTCATCGCCTTCGATAATGTGAAGCAGAAGATTGTGATCATAGCCAATGTAAAGACCGATAACCTTGAGGAAAACTACAGGGAGGCAACAGGAGCGATAGATAATATCGCAGATCTTATCGAACACGGCGAGGAAGCGTTCGTTGAAAACGGAAGGCTGGCTTCCGGCTACAGGCCGCTGTTTGATGAAGAATCATACTGTGCGATGGTTGAGAAGGGCAAGGAATACATATACGAGGGCGACATTTTCCAGGTGGTTCTGTCGAACAGGCTGGAGGCTGATTTTGAAGGAAGCCTGTTTAATACTTACAGGGTACTCAGGACGCTTAATCCCTCGCCCTATATGTTCTACTTTTCGGGAGATGATATGGAGGCCTGCGGAGCCTCGCCTGAAACACTTGTAAAGCTTGAAGACGGCGTGCTGCATACGTTTCCGCTTGCAGGCACAAGAAGGCGCGGAAAGGATGAGGCGGAAGATAAGGCCCTTGAGGAAGAACTACTTGCAGATGAGAAGGAATGTGCCGAGCATAATATGCTTGTCGACCTCGGGCGTAACGATATAGGAAAGATTAGCAAGTTCGGTACCGTAGAGGTTGAGAAATATATGTCGATCGAGCGATTCTCACATGTCATGCACATAGGATCGACAGTCAGGGGACAGATAAAGGAAGGTAAGGATGCACTCGATGCCATAGATGCTATCCTTCCCGCCGGTACGCTTTCGGGTGCGCCTAAGCTTCGGGCCTGTGAGATAATCAATGAGCTTGAGGATAATAAGAGGGGCATGTACGGCGGAGCCATAGGGTACATTGATTTTACCGGAAACCTTGATACGTGTATCGCTATAAGGCTCGCGTTTAAAAAGAACGGTAAGGTGTTCGTAAGATCGGGTGCAGGTATCGTTGCAGATTCAGTTCCGAAGAAGGAATACGAGGAGTGCCTTAACAAGGCAAAGGCAGTGATGACGGCAATAGAGATGGCAGAGAGGATAAGAGACTGAGATGATCTTACTCATAGATAATTACGACAGTTTTTCATACAACCTGTACCAGCTCATAGGAGCGGTAGATAAGGATATAAAGGTCATAAGGAATGACGAACTTACGGTGGAAGAGATAGAGTCACTTGATCCTTCACACATCATAATCTCGCCGGGTCCGGGCAAGCCTAAGGATGCCGGTGTATGTGAAGATGTGATAAGGCATTTTGCCGATAAAAAGCCGATACTCGGAGTGTGCCTCGGACATCAGGCGATATGTGAGGCTTTCGGCGGGGTTGTCGATCATGCGAAAAAGATGATGCACGGCAAATCGTCGGTTGTAAGGATCAATAACAGTTCACGTATATTTAAGGGAATGGATGATGAGATAAAGGTCGCAAGGTATCATTCACTTGCGGCTGTCGAAAGGTACCTTCCTTCATGTCTTAAGATAACGGGAAGAAGCGATGACGACGAGATAATGGCAGTCGAACATCGTGAATATCCGGTATACGGCCTGCAGTTTCATCCCGAATCGATCCTCACATCGGACGGCATCAAGATGCTTGAGAATTTTATATGTCAGTGATATAATTTTTATATCTATGCATATGAAATGAGGGCATGAAATGGAAAAAAGAAATATTACCGATGAGCTTAAAGGCAACGCCTATCCCGGGCGCGGCATCATCATAGGAAAGAGCAGTGACGGTAGGTATGCCGTGACCGCGTATTTTATCATGGGCCGCAGCACCAATTCAAGGAACAGGATCTTTGTCAAGGACGGCGAAGGGATAAGGACACAGGCATTCGATCCTGCGCTCTTAACCGATCCTTCACTTATCATTTATGCGCCGGTAAGGGTACTTGGAAACAAGACCATCGTTACAAACGGCGATCAGACAGATACCATTTACGAGGGCATGGACAAGCAGCTTACTTTTGAACAGTCATTAAGGAGCCGTGAATTTGAACCTGACGGCCCGAATTACACTCCCCGTATATCGGGTATCATGCATATCGAAAACGGTACTTATAATTATGCCATGTCGATACTTAAGAGCAATAACGGCAATCCCGATTCAGTGAACAGATATACATTTGCATATGAGAATCCCGCAGCGGGAGAAGGGCATTTCATTCATACTTATAAGTGTGACGGAAATCCGCTTCCGAGCTTTGAAGGAGAGCCCGTGCTTGTGGATATAAACAGTGACATAGATGAGTTTACCGACATGATCTGGAATTCATTAAACGAAGAAAACAAGGTTTCTCTGTTTACGCGTTTCATTGATATAGAGACAGGAGAAACAAAGAGCAGGATAGTTAATAAAAATAAGTGAGGGAATCATGAAAGAATTAGAACTTAAGTATGGGTGTAACCCGAACCAGAAACCGGCGAAGATATTTGTAAACGACGGAAGGGAGCTTCCGATAGAAGTTCTTAACGGAAAGCCGGGATATATTAATTTTCTTGATGCGTTCAACGGATGGCAGCTTGTAAAGGAGTTAAAGGAAGCTACGGGATATCCCGCAGCAACATCTTTCAAGCACGTATCGCCGGCGGGTGCCGCAATAGGCAAGCCGCTTGATGATACGATGAGGAAGATATATTTTGTTGAGGATATTGAGGAACTTTCTCCGATAGCATGCGCCTATGCAAGGGCAAGGGGAGCCGACAGGATGTCATCGTACGGCGATTTTATAGCCCTTTCGGATGTGTGCGACGTATCTGCGGCAAGGATAATCAAAAAGGAATTTTCAGACGGTATAATTGCGCCGGGATACGAGCCCGAAGCGCTTGAACTCCTAAAGGAAAAGAAAAAGGGAGCGTATACAGTGATAAAGATCGATTCTGAATATAAGCCGCAGCCGGTTGAGCATAAGGATGTGTTCGGAATCACATTTGAGCAGGGAAGGAATGAAGTTAAGATCGATGATTCTCTGCTGACAAATGTTGTTACGAAAAATAAGGACATACCGGAGTCGGCTAAGCATGATATGATCATTTCGCTCATAACGCTTAAGTATACGCAGTCAAATTCAGTTTGCTTTGTTAAGGACGGTCAGGCGATCGGTATCGGTGCGGGACAGCAGTCAAGGGTACACTGTGTAAGGCTCGCGGGACAGAAGGCGGACAACTGGCTGCTGCGTCAGTGCCCGAAGGTTATGGGACTTGATTTTGTTGACGGAATAAAGAGGGCCGACAGGGATAATGCGATAGATAATTATATCGGCGAGGCATATATGGATGTCCTTCGGGAAGGAGCCTGGCAGAAGATCTTTAAGGTTAAGCCCGATAGGCTTACGGATGAAGAGAAGCGTGAATGGCTTAACAAGATGGATGATGTTGTCCTCGGTTCAGATGCATTTTTCCCGTTCTCGGACAGCATAGAGCGCGGTTATTTGAGCGGGGTTAAGTATGTGGTTCAGCCCGGCGGATCCATCAGGGATCAGGATGTTATCGATTGCTGTGACAGGTATGGGATCGCCATGGTATGTAACGGAGTAAGGCTGTTCCATCATTAACAATATTAGCATGGAGCTTTGATATATGGCTGTCAGTCAGATCATAATCGAATCGATATTGTTTGCGATCCTTTTGATCACGATATCGGTCACATATAAGGATAAGAATACCAGCAGGGATGATGAAGGATCCGTGCGTTTTATGATGCTGGTAAATGCTTATGCGGTGGGGCTTATCTGTTACATAATCATTTATCTTATGGGTGACAGCCAAAGTGCAATAAGGTATGGCTTATATATTATAGTGTGGTTTTCATATATAGCGGTTCTTGCCGCCATGATAACACTGTCGATTTATGTCTTTGATTATAAGGGGCTGTGGATCAGACGGATCACATCTTTACTGATATATTATTCCATGTTTGCCGCACTTGTGGAATTGTTTTTCAATAAGTTTAAGTTTGAAGGCAATATGACCGGACTTGAGTTTACGCCTTATGCGATATCGAAGTTTTTCTACTACGCGATCCCGATCATAGTGTATAACATATGCATGCTGTTTATCATGAATGATTACCATAAGAATCATTCAAAGATACGTGAAAGGCACTTGCTTAAGCTGGGAGCAGGTGCGATCGTGCCTTCGTTTGTAGGACTTATTGCCGAGTCGATCTGTCATGTCTTCCTGGACATCAGATATCCCGTATTTTACATTTTTATGATCATATCCATAAAGCTTATGAGCGATATGCATCTGCACAGCAGGAGTTCAAGGCTATACAGGGATGATTTCAAGGAATTCTTAAGGGATGATAATACAGATGCCGTCTTCATATGCGATGACGAGTTCACTGTTTTGTATGAGAACAAGGCAGCTGATATTAATTCCGTTATGTACAGGGACAATTACACAGGTAAGAAGCTTACCGACATTTTCGTGATTGACCCCGATGTCAGACGTGCCCTGTCGTCGAAGGATGCAAGGGAAGGCCTAATGGTTCCCGCAATTTATACCGTTACGGACCGCAAACTGGTTCTGAGCGTGGAATACATTTATGATATCTGTGATGAGATACTGTGCAGTATCATAACCATACCCAATTATATGGTTGCCATGAATGTACAGGATTTCAGGGATGAGGAAGAAACATCACCGGCAGATAAGACAGCGGAACAGGTTAAGAACTTAAGGGAGGCAGGCATTGTCGATAAGGAGGAATCCCTGCCGAGCATTCATGATCTAAGGAGCATTGACAGCAATACCCATATCCTTTTGGTTGATGAAGACGAGGGTAACCTCAATTCATACGAGGAACTCTTAAAGCCGTATAATATAGTGGTAAAACGGGCGGCAAGCGGGCGCATTGCACTTGAGATGATGCAGGATCCCTGTTATGATGCTGTATTTATCGCAAATGATATGAAGAAGCTTAACGGTGTCGAAACTGCAAAGAGGATAAGGGGTATGGAAGGTGACTATTACAATGATGTTCCGATCATATTCATACTTTCCGAGCCCGTTGTAAATGTTTATAAGGATCTTCTTGAAGTCAGCTTCAACGACTTCTTGGAAACACCGCTTTCTATAAAGAAGCTTAATGCGATAATGACCAGATGGCTGTGGAGAAGATATGCGGTTACCGATAAGTATAACGGTACTTCGGGAAGTACAAGGGTAGTAAGGAGCATGGATGCTCTTGCCGAGATTTACAATGACTGCATCGCGTTTAACAAAGTAAAAAAATACTCATATATCGGTTATTCATTAAAGGGTATGAAGAGGCTGTGTGCAAGGCTTGAGAACAAGCATCTTATCAATGCGTGTGACAAGCTGATAGAGATATACATCCGCGGTCAGTACGACCAGCTGGAGGAGAACCTTGAGGCGTTTCATTCCGAACTTGACCGGTTAAGGAACAGCTCGGGCTTCGGAATGATATATTAAGCCTCCAGTTTTTTGAATGCCGTTGAAAGCATGAGTTTGATCCTGTTCAACTGATTTACTTCACTGGCTCCGGGGTCGTAGTCTATTGCGACTATATTGGAATCAGGATAGTGTCGTCTCAGTTCTTTTATTACACCTTTACCTACAACATGATTGGGAAGGCATCCGAACGGCTGCGTGCATACTATATTATTTACGCCGGAATGGATGAGTTCAACCATTTCACCGGTAAGAAACCATCCTTCACCTGTCTGATTTCCTATCGAAACTATATCGGAAGCATAATTTACAATATTGTGTATATTGACAGGCGGCTCAAAATGACGGCTTTGCTTAAGAGCCTTTATCGCAGCACCGCGGAGCATATCAATACCCTTGATGCCAAGGGAAGAGAGGAAAGCTGTTTTCCTTGATTTTCCAAGGTGCTCAGCCTTATATATCTGGTTATAGAAGCAGTACTGCATGAAATCAATAAGGTCGGGTACGACAGCTTCGGCTCCTTCGCTCTCGATAAGGTTAACAAGATCGTTGTTTGCGGTGGGAGAGTATTT
>JAILJC010000217.1 GCA_024694965.1 Lachnospiraceae bacterium | reverse complement strand
AGCTCCTTGAAAAGCCTGTCCCTTATATGCCTTGAGGTGACGTACTTTCCTTCCTGTCCGGCAAGCGGAGAATCATTCACCATGAAGTTCATGGCTATCGTGGGTTCAGATATCTTCTGGAAGGGTATCGGCTCGGGTGCTTCCGGTGAACAGATCGTATCGCCGATGTGGATATCCGAGATACCCGATACTGCCACGATCGATCCGACCGTTGCTTCCTTTACGTTCACCTTGTTAAGTCCGTCGTATTCATACAGTGCGCTGACCTTGACCTTCTTCTGCTTTTCGGGTTCATGCGCATTTACTATTACCGCTTCCTGGTTGACCTTTATCACGCCGTTTGACACCTTGCCGACGCCGATACGGCCTACATAATCGTTGTAATCGATCGTGCTTATCAAAACCTGTGTGCCCGCATCGGGATCGCCCTCGGGTGCGGGGATGTAGTTAAGGATCGCCTCAAACAGCGGCTCCATCGTGGGCCCTACATTTTCGGGCTCGGTTCCCGACTGACCGTTTTTGGCGGAAGCGTAAATGAAGGGGCAGTCAAGCTGCTCATCGGATGCATCAAGGTCCATGAACAGTTCGAGCACCTCATCCACAACCTCGCTGCAGCGTGCCTCCGGCCTGTCTATCTTGTTAACGCATACGACAACGGGAAGCTTAAGTGCGAGTGCCTTCTTAAGAACGAACTTGGTCTGCGGCATTGTGCCTTCAAATGCATCGACCACGAGGATCGCACCGTCCACCATCTTTAAAACGCGCTCGACCTCACCGCCAAAATCCGCGTGTCCGGGTGTATCAACTATGTTGATCTTTGTATTTTTGTATGTGACCGCGGTGTTCTTTGAAAGGATCGTGATGCCGCGCTCACGCTCGATGTCGTTTGAGTCCATCACACGCTCGGCGACTTCCTGATTCTCCCTGAAAACGCCGCTCTGCTTTAGCAGTTCATCGACAAGCGTTGTCTTGCCGTGGTCTACATGCGCGATGATGGCTATGTTCCTGATGTCTTCTCTTTTGATTAACATAATATTCTCCTCGGTACTTAAAATTCTATAACCTCTCCGTTTACGATGCCGTAAACGCAGTCTTTTTCCTTTATAAGCTCACACTGCCCCGCACTTGCCTCGGCGACCTCCTTTAAGGCCTTATCCCACTCTTCCTTCGGGATGATCAGTGTGAATGTAACGTTGTCCTCGTATGTGGATGAGAGCACCGTGTATTTATTCTTTTCAAAAATGTACAGGAGCTTTCCGACGACCGTATAGCCTGCCGCAAGAGATGCCCTTACGCCTTCAAGCTTTTCGACTACCTTGCTTGCCGCAAGTCCTGCTTTGACCGATGCCTGATACGCGCGCACCAGACCGCCGGTCCCAAGGAGCACGCCTCCGAAATACCTTGTAACCACAACGGCCGCATTTTCTATGCCCTCGTTAAACAGTACCTCAAGCATCGGCCGCCCTGCCGTACCCGCCGGCTCACCGTCATCAGAGCAGCGTGTAAGGGAGGCATTCGGACCTATGACGAATGCCGAGCAGTTATGCCTTGCGTCCCAGTATTCCTTCTTTTTCTCATTAATAAAGGCTGTGGCTTCCTCCTCCGTTTCAACCGGTTTTACATGGCAGATGAAACGGGATTTCTTTTCGACTATTTCAGCCGTGCCGCCCTCGTAGATACATTTGTACATGGTTGTATATTTTTATACTTCTGTGAAATACGGATTGCTACGCTTCGCTCCCGCAATCCTACATGGCATGCGCAATCCGCAGGTCTTCGCTTCGCTCAGACCGCTACTTGCTTATGCCCTGTGCGGGCAGTTAAACCAAGCATCCTTACGTGCAAGCACGACGTCTGCTTGTTTTACTGCCCTGGATTTCACAGGGCATTTTCGCTTATATCCTTCCTCATCTCGATGACTGCCGCGCGTGCCGCATCGGCATAGCCCGACGCACCGAACCTTGAATACTTTTCATTCTGGTACGCAGCGATTATCCCTCGTGAAGAATTTATGATCGCACCAAGACCGTCCTTATTGAAGAAATGCTTAAGGTCGGCGCCCTTACCGCCCTGAGCACCGTAGCCGGGTACCAGTATATAAGCCTTGGGCATCAGCTCCCTGAGTATCTTTCCCTGCTCGGGATAAGTAGCTCCGACAACGGCTCCTACATAGCTGTACTCATCGCCCATGAGCTGCTTTCCCCATTTATCCACCTGCTCGCCGACAAGCTCATACAGAGGCCTGTCACCGGCATCGCTTATCTTGCGGTCCTGGAATTCGCCGCTGCTTTTATTGGAGGTTTTAACGAGTACGAAAATACCCTTTTTCTCCTTAGCGCACACATCGATAAAGGGCTGTACCCCGTCGGATCCAAGGTACGGGTTGACCGTTACAAAATCCTCGTCAAATCCAGCAAACTCCTCATCACCTATCTTTACTTTTCCGAGATGTCCCGTGGCATATGCCTCTGAGGTGGAGCCTATGTCGCCCCTCTTTATATCGCCTATGACCACAAGGTCTTTATCCTTACAGTAATCGACCGTCTTTTTGAATACTATAAGTCCCGGAATTCCGAACTGCTCATACATCGCTATCTGAGGCTTGACCGCGGGGATGAGATCATATACCGCATCGATGATCCCCTTGTTGAACTGCCATATCGCCTCGGCCGCTCCCTCAAGGTTAGCACCGCATTTATCATATGCTTTCTTCATGATCTGCTCCGGCACATATTTAAGCATGGGATCAAGTCCCACAACGATCGGTGCATTTGTCTGCTTTATGTTTTCGATAAGTTTGTTGATCATAGTTCCCTCCCGATACAGGTGTAATTACCAATACCACAGTTTATCACACGGTTTTTCGCAAAGCAACACAAAACAAGGGCGCGGGTCCTGCCCGCGCCCTTTAACTTTTACATTTTATACCACCACAAGCGGTGAATGCTCCTCGGCATATTTCTTTATATTTGAAATGTTGGTGTATTTGTTGTAAGAATCACCCTTTACCTCAACCAGTGTGGGTGCCTGCATGATACCGTACTTCCTTGCAAGCTCGATATTCTCTTCGGCATCGATAAGGACGTATTTCTCATTTTTAAGGAAATCCTTGGCCAGCTTGCAGTTAGGGCAGGTCTTTGTCGTAAACAGGTACTTAACGTTTACGGGTTCAACCCTTACTTCACTGTTTTCATCCGTTCCCGAAAGCTTAACAACGGTTGCTGTGGGACGCTTTAATGAAGAATTTTCTATATCGTATACAACCCTGTTCTTGTATTCCTGGGCCTTGCCGTCGTTCCAGTTCTGTACCGGCCTGTAGTAACCCGTGATACGGCTGTATACCTCGGTGACCGCACCGCAGTGAGGACAGGTGGCCTGCTCTCCGCTTAAGTATCCGTGCTCCTTGCATACAGAATATGTGGGAGACATCGTATAATACGGAAGCTTATAATTCTGAGCTATCTTACGTACAAGGTTTGCGGCTGCCTTCCAGTCCGGAAGCTTCTCACCAAGGAAAGCATGGAATACAGTACCCGATGTATATAAGGTCTGAAGATCAT
Source organism: Lachnospiraceae bacterium (assembly GCA_024694965.1). Taxonomy (GTDB): domain Bacteria; phylum Bacillota; class Clostridia; order Lachnospirales; family Lachnospiraceae; genus UBA2868. Next base: position 2,309 of record JAILJC010000217.1, on the reverse strand, counting down.
CCTGGATATCCAGAGCATCGAAGATATCGGGAGTATAGTCAACCGGAAGGTGCGAGCTGTTCGTATAGTACGGGGTGTCGCCCGAATTGCCGGCTGTCTTGATGTTGGGCCAGCGCTTCTTGTCATGCTTTGCAAGACGGTAAGCCGTACTCTCGGCAGGTGTTGCCTCAAGGTTGTAAAGATCACCGTACTGCTCCTGGTAATCCGACAGGCGGTTACGCATATGGTTAAGTACTTCCTTCGTGAACTCCTGGGTACGCTTATCGGACATATCAGCCCTTAACCAGTTGGCGTTAAGACCAACTTCGTTCATTCCAACGAGACCGATGGTCGAGAAATGATTGTCGAAGTTGCCAAGGTAACGCTTTGTATAAGGATACAGTCCCTCGTCAAGGAGCTTGCTGATAACGCCCCTCTTTATCTTAAGGCTGCGTGCCGAAAGATCCATGAGCCTGTTAAGCCTCTTGTAAAAGTCATCCTTGTTTGCCGAAAGATATGCGATCCTGGGCATATTGATGGTAACAACGCCTACAGAACCCGTACTCTCGCCCGATCCGAAGTAACCGCCGGTCTTCTTGCGAAGTTCCCTGAGATCAAGACGCAGGCGGCAGCACATGCTGCGCACGTCAGAAGGCTCCATGTCGCTGTTTATATAATTTGAAAAATAAGGCGTACCGTATTTGGCGGTCATCTCAAACAACAGCCTGTTGTTCTCGGTGTCCGACCAGTCGAAATCCGAAGTAATCGAATAGGTAGGAATGGGATACTGGAATCCGCGTCCGTTTGCATCGCCCTCGATCATCGTCTCGATGAAGGCTTTGTTGATCATATCCATCTCAACCTTGCAGTCCTTATACTTAAAGTCCATCTCCTTGCCGCCAACGATGGCAGGAAGCTCCGCAAGGTCATTAGGTACCGTCCAGTCGAGCGTTATGTTCGAGAAAGGTGCCTGTGTACCCCAGCGGCTGGGAGTGTTGACTCCGTATATGAAGGATTCGATGCACTTCTTTACTTCATCATATGTAAGGTTATCAACCTTAACAAAAGGTGCAAGATATGTATCGAATGATGAGAATGCCTGGGCTCCGGCCCACTCATTCTGCATAATGCCGAGGAAATTTACCATCTGATTGCAAAGTACAGACAGATGTGAAGCAGGTGCGGAAGTGATCTTGCCGCTGATGCCGCCGAGTCCTTCCTTTATAAGCTGCTTAAGTGACCAGCCCGCGCAGTAACCCGTGAGCATTGAAAGGTCATGAATGTGAATGTCCGCATTGCGGTGCGCATCCGCTATCTCCTGATCATAGATCTCGGACAGCCAGTAATTGGCCGTTACCGCACCGGAATTGCTTAAAATAAGACCGCCCACCGAATAGGTGACCGTTGAATTTTCCTTAACACGCCAGTCCTCAACCTTGACATAGCTGTTTACCACTTCCTTGTAATCAAGGATGGTGGATTTCATGTTCCTCATCTTTTCGCGCTGCTTACGATATAAAATGTAAGCCTTCGCTACTTCAGTGTAACCTGCCTGTTCAAGGACCGTCTCAACGCTGTCCTGAACATCTTCGACTCCGATCTTATCCCCCTCAAGCTTTGACTGGAAATCCGAAGTGACCCTGAGTGCGAGAAGATCGATCATTTCATTATTATACTGCTTCTCGCAAGCATCGAATGCCTTCATGATGGCATCGTTGATCTTGCTCAGGTTAAAGTCGGTTACTGTACCGTCCCTCTTTACAACCCTTAACATCCCTTATACCCCTCCCCTTTTTCAGATACGATGTGCATACTGCTTACCCCTTCAATTTATGTCTAATGTGAAAAAAAGTCCGCGGCTTAGTCCGAATCAGTCAAAACCGCGACTAGGGTTAGTATAGCATCGGGATATTTAAAAGTCAACGTCAAAACACAAGATATAATGTGGCTTTTTTGATACACATACAAGATGTTGTGGTTTTTATGTCAACCATGGTACTTCGGATTTTCGAAGTCAAAAATGCCCCCTTACCCATACAAAAAATAGGGTCAGGAGACATTCAAAAATAGTCAAATGAAGTTTGACCGCAGTAGTCAATTGTAACTTTTACATAAAATCGGAGGTCGATTTTTATACAAGAATCACATAAGCCCCTACCGAGTGCTTAAAAACTCGTATTCCCGCTGTGCTTCCTCGTCATCGGGATATTTTTCAAGGTATTCCTTCATAAGGACGCCGGCCTTTTTGAAGTCGAGGAGGTACTCATAGGTGACCGCCTCATTGAACATAAGGCTCTGCATATAGGACGGATCGTTAAGAGCCTTGCCCG
>JAILJC010000216.1 GCA_024694965.1 Lachnospiraceae bacterium | reverse complement strand
ACGGGAAAGATAGTTGCGCCGCTGACATTTGCATTAAGTCTCCTGTTTTCCAGACTTGTTATGAGAAAGAAACAGGGTGGAAATGCAGCGATATCTAAGGATTTTGCAAGCGTAAAAAACCTAAGGGATCATTACGAAAAGGCTCTGGGTGTGTTCCCGACTCCGAAGGCTGCCAAAACCAATAAACCGGCAGCCGCGAATATGCAATATGATCAAGGTGATCCAAATGCGGCATATAATGCGGCAATCAATAATGCAGTCAGCAATGCAAAGGTTATGGCGACCACAAACGGTTACATAGACCTTTCAAATCTTGGCAATAATATATATATGCGTCTGGGACTGTGCTGCGCTGTCTTATTCGGATTCATAATAAGAAATCCGTTTGCGGTTCCAGTATTTGCCATTTTGTTGTATTTTTCATTCGGACAAGGAGGTCAGAGTGATATCGGGCAGTCGTTTTTCAGGATACGTTCGGCAGACGGAAAGCTGTATGACGGAAGGAAACAGATACCGCCAAAGTTTTCTGAAGGAATGCTCATTATGTATTACATGTCGATAGGACTGTTCATGTATTCGGCGGTCAATGTGGTCCTTTGGTTTTTGTTCAACTACAATTATTATATACGTTTTATTGTAAGCGGAGCCCTTATTGCGGCTGTATTTAAATTCGGAGGCAGTTCAAAGAAACAGGTTGCAGGGACGATATCGAGTATTCTTTTCATAGTAGGAGGGCTTTCTCTATACTGCTGCGTGAAAGTATTTGCGGATGACAACGGATGGTCAGAGTCCGGCAAGAATCTTAAAGGTCTTATACACAATAACGGTTTTCCGAAGGCTGCGTGGAGTTCATTTCTGCCCGGACTGTTTTGGAGTATAGGGATCCTTCTTGGCTGGCCGCTTGATCTTCCGTTTCTGCCACCTGATCCCGGTTTGATGCCGCCACCGGTTCCGCCCGCTCCGCCAGTGAATCCTTATGATTTTGAAGGTAGACCTCAGGGCTGGAGACTGAATGATGAAGGTGATGTCAGCTTTACGGATCCCGTGACCGGTAAACCCGTGAAATACGGCCTTACCGGTTATGACGAAAACGGCAAGGGTATATATATCGGTGAGAATGGCTCATATTATGATCAGGATGAACTCATTAACAACTATAATAATGCGCTCGACCATCAGGAATACTTCCAGGATGCTTATAAAACGCAGCAGAAAAATGTTGCCGAACAGCAGGCGATGAACCATGCCCAGTGGGAAAAGGAACGCCAGACGGGCGAGACTGAGACATCCAGGCTTTATAAGGAGGATCAGCAAAGACTTAAGCACGAGGAATATAAAGAGAAGTTATACGAAAAATACGGTACTACAGACGAAAAAGAGATAAAAAAGAAGATCAAACAGGAGCAGATCAAAAACGGGGTCGAATATGATAAGCAGATGGCAAAGGATGCTGTTCTCGGAGAGATGGAGGACTATGCCAGGAAGGCCGAAACAGTTGCCGATGTAACGATAAATGTATTGGGTGAGTATACCGGACCTCTCGGCAAAACGATCAAAGAAGTTTATAATTTCACCAAGCCGGGATTAACAACCTTCGCCACATCGCTTGCGGAAGGTAAGGATGCATTGGATGTGTTCCGGGATGTTTCGCTGACTGTTGCGAACAGTGCATTTGACTATGCCAAGGGTAATTCAAAGGGTGTACAGCAGTTTCTATTGACACTTGCGCAGCCTGCATTGGTTAAAGGGACCCAGGCATATATAGAAGGAAAGGACGGACTGGATATCGCAGAGGCTATTACGCGGGGTGTCACGGACAGCGCATTGGATTATATTAAAGATAATGCAAAGGGTCCGGCGAAATATCTTACAGGGTTGAGTACAGATTCCATAAAGGCAGGTCTGGATGCCTACAGTAAGGGTGAGAATGTCGGTGACGCGATGGCTAAGAACATAACTGAAAACCTGGTAAACAAAACCATAGATATGGGACTTGATTATATCGGAGATAAAGCTACCAACTATGCAAATGACAAGCTCACCGGAAATCTGCAGAAGGAAATAAATGGTATAAACAAATACAGGTCTCAGATAGGTATCGGTGACAAGAATTCATTTAAGATGAATATGCATTTGCAGAATCTTGCAAATGACCGTATGAAAACGATTAAAAGCTTAAAGGATGGAACAAGTATTATCAGGGATCTTTCAAAGGAGGGTTATAAGAAATATCTGGAAAGCACGGGTAATGTCGGAGATATCGGAGATATGGTCGTATCCGCGAGGCAGACAGAAAGAAACAATCTGTTCAATACAGGGCAGAAACTGGGGATTGATTACCGCAATAAGACAGGATACAGGAAGAAATTATAATAACTTGGGAGGCATAGGATTGATGCGAAGAAGGCTTACGGGAAAAATATTGGCAGCGGGGATGGCTTTGGTGTTTCTTACCGGCTGCCGGAGTACGGCAGGAAACGATACGGTTGCATCTGCCATGGAAGAAGCATCAGGGAATGCTAAGGGTTCCGGTGAGGTGAATATTTACACTGCAGTCGATCAGGTGCATTCTGAGAAGATATTTGAGCAGTTTGAAAAGGATACGGGAATAAAGGTCAATCCCGTATACGATCTTGAAGCCAATAAAACAACGGGACTTACGAATAAGATAATTTCGGAGAAGGATCACCCAGTTTGTGATGTGTTCTGGAACAACGAATTTGCCCAGACCATAGAACTTCAAAAACAGGGTGTGCTTGCCCCTTATGTATCACCAGTTGCAGAGGATATACCGGATGCATATAAGGATAAGGACGGTTACTGGACAGCCTTCGGGGGCAGGGCGAGGACTCTGCTTGTCAATAAGGATCTGGTAGATGAGGCTGATTATCCCGAATCCATTTTTGATCTTACGAGCGGAAAATATGAGGCGGATCAGATTGCGATAGCATACCCGATGTTCGGGACGACACGTACGCAGGCAGCTGCGATATATGCTGCGCTGGGTGCCGATAAGGGAAGGGAGTTTTTTAAGACACTTAAGGACAGCGGGGTACAGGTTGTGGACGGTAATTCCGTTACAAAGGACATGGCGGCAGCAGGGCAGGTCAAGATAGGTTATACCGATACCGACGATGCAAAGGAGGCTCTTGAGGACGGTGCGAATGTTGTTATGTGCTTTACGGATCAGGAGGAAGGCGGGATTGGCAACCTGATAACGCCGAATACCGCAGCAATAATAAAGGGTGCACCCAATGAGGATAATGCAAGGGTGTTCATAGATTATATCATTTCCCTTGACATGGAGAAGAAACTTATCGAAATGGGATTCTTCGATCTGTCGATAAGGCCTTCTGCCGATGTGGAAGGACTTAAGGTGCGCGGGATGGATGTAAATCTTGTTGAAGTATATGATATGCTGGAGAAGGCAAGCAATGATATGCAGGAAATCTTCGCGGTACAGTAAGGGTATCCTTATAAGCCTTATTTATGTGATACTTACGCTCTTTCCGGTTTTCTACCTTGTATTTTCAGGAGGGAAGGGTGATCTTAAAATATGGAATTTACGCAGGGCAGGACTTATGGTGAACTCACTGATCACAGCTCTTTTCACCGTGATGACCTGCCTTCTCGTCGCTGTGTTTTCGTCTCTTAAGATATATACGTCATTTAAGAAGAGACCGCTCTTTCGATGGTATTTTCTCCTGCTCGCACCGGTTCCGTCCTATATATATGCGCTTTCTTATATGAATCTTATAAGGTTTGCGGGGAGGTTTTTTCCGGGAGTTTTAAGATGCAGGATGGCAGGGATATTTCCATGTGTTTTGGTGGAGAGCTTTGCCTATCTGCCGCTTGCCCTTGCGGCTGCGCTTACCGCACTTGAGAGGATAAGTGAGGATGAGTGGAAAGCGGCACTTCTCTTTGAAAGCGCCGACAGGGTGTTTTTTAAGGTTGTGATCCCTAAACAGATGCCGTGGTTTTTGGCGGCAGGGGCGCTTATTTTCACACTGTCTGTCGCGGATTATTCGATCCCGTCACTGTTTCAGGTCAATGTATATGCGATGGAGATCTTCTCGGATTATTCTGCGGCGGGACAGAGCGTATATTCGTTAAGGCTTTCATTGCCTCTTGTTTTGATCTCGACATTGATAATACTGATCTCGTTTTATCCGCTAAAGAGCATCCCAAATGCCATAAAGACAGGGGAGCGGGTAAGTCCCTTATAT
>JAILJC010000136.1 GCA_024694965.1 Lachnospiraceae bacterium | reverse complement strand
CAGCGCAGTTCCATGTACCATTCATGTAGAATGCATACTTGCCTGCCATGAAGTTAGCCTTAACTTCGTCGTTTGTAAGACCGATACCTGCGGGATCGAAGTATTCCTTCTTGATCATTTCCTGGAAAGTATCAACTGCCTGTGCAATACCCTGATTGTTCCATGTAGCACCGTTTACGAATACGTTGTTGAGTTCTTCAGCACCGATTGACTTCTCGATGATAGACTCAAGATACTCGGTTACACACCATGTCTCCTTACCTGCACATCCAAAAGGAGTGATACCCTTAGCCTTAAGGTCGTCACAGCACTTAATGAAGTCCTCATATGTTCCGGGGATCTCATCATAGCCGGCTTCCTTAAGAAGGTCCATGTTAGCGAACAGACCAACGATGTTCATAGTAAGCGGAACACCGTAGTGCTTGCCTTCGTATGTAGAGTTACCAAGCATAACTACAGGAAGCTCATCCTTGTAGTTCTGGTATACTTCGTCAAGGCAGTAAACCTTACCTGCCGAAACGAAATCGCCGAGGAATGCACATGACCATGTGAAGAAGATGTCAGGCAGTTCGTCAGCCGAAACAGCAGCCTTGATCTTTGTCTTGTATGACTCGTTCTCGAATGCTTCCCAGTTGAAAGTAACTTCGGGATGCTCTGTAGCCATGTCAGCAATGGCTGCTTCATAAGAATGACGGTTAGAGTCACTCTCGGTAGCTATACACCACATATTAAGGGTGATAGGCTCATCAGATGCCTCGGCTGCGGGAGCCTCAGCCTCTTCTGCTGCGGGTGCCTCAGCCTCCTCCTTGGGAGCGGGCTCCTCAGCTGCTGCGGGTGCCTCAGGTGCTGCAGCGGGTGCTGCTGCGCCGTTGCCGCCGCATGCTGTAAGTGATAATACCATTACGCCTGCAAGCAGCATAGAAACTACACGTCTCATTTTCATAATTTACCTCCTTAAATAAATAAGAAATTATAGTGTATCTCAAGCGGTTTCCCGCCTTCGACCTTGTTAAGGTGGATCAGTTTCCCGTTGTTGCCGGGACTGTTGTCTGACCCTTTTCATTCTGCTTATCCGATACAGGGACAAGCGTCCAGGGATATTCGATCGTTATCTTGTCGTTGTCGAGGCTGTAATAAAGAAGTGTGTCCTGGAGCGGATCAACATACATGAGCTTTATCGTGCCCTCGTTTTCCTTTACCGTATAGTGGCCGTAAAAATAACCGTCCTCGTTGAACTGGCCTTCCTTGGTAAACTCAAACAGGTTTCGCCCGTTATCCTGTACCCACTTACCTATTATTCCTTCACCCTCGCTTCCGGCCTCGCGTGTATAAACAGCCGGTTTATAAAACTTCATTTCCTCACCGTCAAGCTCGTACCTGTGGTTTGTTACCGTTCCGTCTGCTGCGGTTAAGGTGATATTTGAAGCATCTTTTACATATGTATAATCTTTACCTTCAAAAACTGCCTTGCCGTTATCATAAAGAGTAAGTACTTCCGTACCCGGCTCATGATTGTATGCCCAATGCTGAGCCTTGCTGCCGCAGCCGCATAATGAACTCATCATAAGTACCGCTGCTAAAACGGCTGCTGAAAACCTTAAATTCTTCATCCGGTTAATGACTCTCATCCTTTTAGTTCACAATTTATACATAAAATATACATAACTTTAACAAAATTTTGAATGTAAATCTTTTACTACTTCAAGCACTTTTTTTACCTCCTTGTGCACTTCGGTCAATATCCACAATTTTCCATCCTCATATATGTGAAATATGACCAACACCTTCCCCACACCCATCCCTTGTCTATGCATTACATATTATGGTAAACTAAATACGATACGCATTTAGCGGGAAAGCGAGGCGACCTTATGAATAACGAAAATTATTACGAGATCACCCCGGAAATCGTCAGGCTGGCCGGTATGACCGAAGAGGGAAACCGGATCGATTCACAGTTATACACGGAGTACGATGTAAAACGCGGACTCCGCGACTTAAACGGCAAGGGTGTACTTGCGGGTCTTACCAATATCTCGGATGTACGTGCAAATAAGATTGTAAACGGTGAACAGGTTCCCATTGAGGGCGAACTGTTTTACCGCGGTTATAATGTCCGCGACCTTGTCAGGGGTTTTACCAGTGAGGAGCGTTTCGGTTTTGAGGAGGTTACCTATCTCCTGCTTTTTAACAAGCTTCCGGACCGCAGGGAACTCGCCGCTTTTTCAGAATTGCTGGCAAAATACCGCACTCTTCCCACAAGCTTTGTGCGTGATATCATCATGAAGGCACCGAGTCCCGATATGATGAACACGCTGGCAAGGAGTGTGCTTACTCTTTATTCATATGATAATAATGCAAATGATATATCAACACCCAATGTGTTAAGACAGTGCCTGCAGCTTATAAGTCTTTTCCCGCTTCTTTCGGTGTACGGATATCAGGCATACAGGCATTACCACGACGGAAAGAGCCTTTATATCCACTCTCCCAAGGATGAGCTTTCGACTGCGGAAAACATACTCAGGGTCTTAAGGGCCAACAAAACCTATACTCCGCTCGAAGCTCGTATACTTGACGTGGCCTTAGTCCTTCATATGGAACACGGAGGCGGTAACAATTCGACCTTTACAACGCATGTTGTTTCATCATCGGGAACCGATACCTATTCCGTCATTGCCGCTGCTATCGGATCCTTAAAGGGTCCACGCCACGGCGGCGCCAACTTAAAGGTCATCGATATGTTCGCCGACATGCAGGCCAATATTAGGGACTGGCACGACGAGGATGAGATTAAGGATTATCTCCGCAGGCTTTTAAATAAAGAAGCATTTGACAGGCAGGGGCTTATCTACGGTATGGGACATGCGGTATACTCTCTTTCCGATCCCCGTGAGCAGATATTCAGGACCTTCGTTGAAAAGCTGGCGATCGAAAAGGGGCTCGAAAATGAATTTGCCATGTATACGACGGTTGCAAAGCTCGGCCCGCAGGTTATCGCGGACGAACGCAAGATTTACAAGGGTGTATGCTGTAATGTTGACTTTTACTCCGGCCTGGTATATCAGATGCTCGGGCTTCCAAAGGAGCTCTACACTCCCATCTTCGCCATAGCACGTATGGTCGGCTGGAGCGCTCATCGTCTTGAGGAACTTAATAACAACAGCAAAATAATCCGTCCCGCTTACAAGCCTGTATGTGAGGACAGGAAATATGTACCCATTAATTCCCGTCACGATTGAATTATTTGGTGCTTTGAGTTAAAATCAGGATATGATCATATATTTTTGAGTCATGGAGGTAAGTATGAGCAAATCCGATATCAAACTACTCGTATGCGACGATTCGATCCTCGCAAGGAAAAGCATCACCACCATGTTAGGCTCTTTCGGTTATGAAAACGTGATCGAAGTTTCAAACGGTGAGGATGCCGTTAATAAGTATAAGGAAGAAAAACCCGATATCGTATTTCTTGATATCGTAATGCCTGTTAAGGATGGGATAACTGCCACAAAAGAGATACGCGAATTTGACCGGGATGCCAAGATCGTGGTCATCTCTTCAGTCGGAACGCAGACCCACCTTCGGGAAGTCATCAAAGCCGGTGCCAAGGACTTTATACAGAAACCGGTCGATAAAGAGCATCTTAAACAGATTTTGGATAACTACCTTTGATCTGCTGTTTTTATACTAAGAACCCGCATTGTAACGGAGATTATGTTTATGAACAATGATGAACTTGTTGTAAGCGTTCTTGAAAATTCAAACTACGACGAAGTATCGCCTACTCTTACCGAGTTTGTCCGTACTTATATCGAGAAGCTTGTAACCGACATTTCTTTATACGTGGATTCGTCAATAGTTGTCGAAGATATCACGACCGTTGAAAAATACAAAGCTTCACAGGAACTGTCCCAGGATATTACCGGTATACCTTCCGCATATTCGGCTATTGACGGAGAACCTGACGTACTCACCGAATTTGCGGAGCAGTATTCAAAACTCGGCATCGATTCGTTTGATGCACTGGCAAAGGAAGCTCTCCTTGATTTCTTAAACCTGCACAACGGACTGTTCATAGTGCTCTTAAGCAAGCTTAACATTTGTGAACTGAGCCTTGACCCTCCCAGGCAGAATGAATACCTTGACATTACCACCGAGGTTAACGGAAAGATAACGATCATACCAGTAAGGTTCTCATTCGGGGTTGTCAAGTTCCTGCTTTATGAGCTTCCCGGAAGCAAAACATCATAAACAAAGCAGCAAGATAACAATATCGGATAAATAAAAGAAGCAGCCTACAGGCTGCTTCTTACCGTTTCCTTCATTTCATTTACCTTACAAACCGTATCATGGAGTATCTTTGCATTTCTGATCTCTTCGACCGCATTGGGGACCCTGACCCCGGACAGTTCACACAGCCTGTCGACAAGTTTGAAATCATCGGGCTCGCCATCTTCCCTGCCGATGGCCTTTAATACATTTCTCGTAAACTTATAAGGACTTGCCGTTGAAATTATAACGCACTTATTATCATCCTTGACCGCCGCCCTGTACTTCTTTTCGACAGTCGCCGCAACGGCAGTATGCGTATCTATAACATATCCGGTATCTTCATATACCGCCTTTATCGTTGCAAATACCTCATCCTCATTCGCATACTCACCGTAAAAATCCTTAAGCTCTTCCTTCATATCATCTTTAAGCTCATATTTTCCTGTCGTGGCAAGCGAATTCATAAGCTCAGCATTCTTCTTTGCATCACAGCCGCAGGTAAAATAAATAAGACGCTCGAGGTTACTCGATATAAGGATGTCCATCGAGGGTGAAGACGTTAAGATAAACTCCCTGTTTTTGTCATATACACCTGACTTAAAGAAATCAAACAGTACCTTGTTTTCATTGGAAGCGCAGATGAGCTTTCCTATCGGAAGGCCTGCCCTCTTTGCGTAATAAGCCGCAAGTATGTTTCCGAAATTCCCGGTGGGAACAACGAAATTAAGCTTATCACCCGCTTTTATCTCACCGTTTTTGACCATCCTTCCGTAAGCGAATACATAATAGGCAACCTGCGGTATGAGCCTTCCTATATTGATCGAATTGGCTGATGAGAACTCAAATCCTTTTCCGGCAAGTTCCTCCTTAAGGGCCGCATCGTTAAATATCGCCTTTACGCCGCTCTGGCAATCGTCAAAGTTACCCCAAACTCCGATGACCTTAGTGTTCTTTCCCTTCTCGGTCACCATCTGAAGCTCCTGTATCCTGCTGACTCCTCCCTTGGGATAGAATACGATGATCCTTGTTCCCGGAACATCTGCAAAACCGGCAAGCGCAGCCTTTCCGGTATCTCCGCTCGTAGCCGTTAAGATGACCACTTCCCTGTTATCGTTGTTTTTCTTCATCGCGGTTGTAAGCAGATGCGGAAGTATGGATAATGCCATATCCTTAAATGCTATTGTTTTGCCATGGAAAAGCTCAAGGAAATACTGATCACCCTTCTTTACAAGAGGCGCTATCTCCTTATCATCGAATTTCTCGTCATAGGCCCTGTTTATGCAGTTTAAAAGCTCCTCATCCGTGTAATCCGTAAGGAACTCTTTCATCACCATAAACGCCGTCTTTTTATAATCAAGCGACGGAAGCTCGTTTAAGTCAAAATCAAATACCGGAAAACTGTCCGGAACAAAAAGGCCGCCGTCGTCGCATAATCCCTTTATTATCGCTTCCGAGGCGGTATAACCCTTCTTATCGCCCCTGGTGCTTCTGTATAATATATCCATTTTCCACTCTCTCTTATTCTTCTGCTTTTGTCTGCGCAGCAGCTTTGGCATCCTTATTGTCTCGCAGTTTCTTTCCGGTAAACACTCCGCATACCGCAACTGCGGCCATTATGATCACCAGTAAAAGATATGATATGAATTCGTTGAAAAAGCTTATCATATTACCACCTTTCCTTTCATAAACCATGCCCTACTATAGCAAATCTTAGGCCTGTTCGTCAACCGTATCGTCAAGCAGCATGTCAGAATCAGCCGCCGTCGTTGCAAGCTCATCGCACCTTTCATTCTCGGGATGACCCGCGTGTCCCTTTACCCAGGTAAACCTTACTTCGTGAGGCTCCATTGCTTTAAGCAGCCTTTTCCACAGATCGGGATTTAACACCGGCTTTTTCTGGGCGCTCCGCCAGTTGTTCTTTATCCATGTGTCTACCCAGTGCTGGTTAAACGCCTCCGTAACATATTTCGAATCGGATATCACTTCAACACTGCAGGGCTTCGTCAACGCCTCGAGACCTACGATGACAGCCATCAGTTCCATGCGGTTATTCGTCGTCTTCTTATAACCTGCACTGTATTCCCGAACATGAAGCTTTCCGGTTCTGTCCGTATAATGGATTATAGTTCCGTACCCTCCGGGGCCTTCGGGATTGCTCCTTGCGGATCCGTCGGTATAGATCGTAACTTCCATTTTCTCCCCGTTACCCCCATTTATGTGTTTCCGTAAACTTTTCCACCATATCTTCGGCATCCTTTATAAGTTTATCATCATAGTTTAAAACCTTAAGGAGCTTTATCGCATTCCTGGAAACGGCCGGGCCTTTCTTCATCCTGTAATTAAAGCATACATCATCATCACCGGTGATCTCCTCATCAAAATGATAATTTGTATAATCATCCTCTAAAAGTTTTGTAAGCTCAATGTCATGAGTCGCCGCAAACGGTATGTAGGCCTTATCGGAAAAGCACTTAAGTATCTGCGTCGACGCGGCTATGCGCTCGATCGTGTTCGTTCCCCTAAGTACTTCATCAATACAGCAGAGAACCGGATATCCGTTCTCCTTTGCATCCAGGATACGTTTAAGCGATTTTATCTCGACTATAAAATAGCTCTCGCCGTTTAATATGCTGTCGCTTAATGCCATTGAGGTATATATGGCAAACCTTGGTGCCTTATATGATTCTGCGGGCACATATCCGAGGGACTGTGCAAATATCGCAGATATCGCGACTGTTTTTAAGAACGTTGATTTACCGGAAGCATTGGAACCGGTAAGCAGTACGGGGCCGTTCGTTTCTATGCTGTTTGGAACCGCTTCTTCAATAAGCGGATGTATGCAGTTCTTAATGTTAAAACAATGCTCGTCGCCGGCAAATTCGGGGAGGCATACCCTCTCAAGGCTTTCCTTATATGATCCTGCCGCTATTGAAGCATCGATGGTCCCAAGGATCCTTCGAAGCGTTGCGATCTCTTCCGTCCTCTCCTTTAAGAGCTTAATGAGAAGGTTGATCATTATAAGATCGATATGGAAGAACATCTTTAAATACTCCTCAAGGAGCATTGCCGGATTATCCATCGAGGCGGAACCCGTCGTAAGCCATATGGACTTTCTTAAGACACTCTTTAAAGGTTCCCTGCAGTCGTTGAGCCTTTCTATATCAACCTTCAGTACTTCGGGCGCAAGCTTCTTTAACCTGTCGGATGCCTTAAGCATCTTGGCCGTATAATTGAAGGTCACGATGACCGGGTCCATCGCTTTCTTCTTTGTAAGATATGTACCCAGCGAGATCACCATTGCCGCCACAAGCATTATGACGCCGACTCCGGGAAATACAAATATCATTCCAATCGAGACAAGCATGAGCAGGATCATTATATAATGCTGTATATTTGACTCGCTCTTTAAGGAATTGACGTATTCAAATACCGTGACTATGGATGTTTTGCGGTTGATACCTATATCATGCAGTATTTCCTGGACCGCTATCCTGTCATCCTCATGTTCTTCAAAGTACTCGCGTAGCTTTACAAAATGGGTATAATCCTCATCATCGTTGTCAAGCCCCGGGCATCTTAACCTGTGGTACAGCATCTCCTCGCCGAGGATACAGCTGCACGTTTCCATGTCCGAAAAGATGTCGTCAAAAGACAGGTCTTTCCATGTGATATCATCTACATAAAATTCACTTTTATACCTTTCTGCCTCCCTTTTGCTGTACCGGCTTATATTCGATATCTCTTCGGCACTTAAAGGCTTGGTATTTCTTTTTCCGCGGCTATCCTTAAGCCACTCCCTGTATACCTGCTTTGCCTTTCTTTCCCTTATCATACCCTCTATGAATATGATCAGCACAAAGGCAAAGACTATCGCAACAAATATAAGATACTGCATCAGAACAACCTCGTTTGTATACTTTTGGCACCCTTATATATCTCAGCAGGGGTGATCCCTATGTCAAACTTACCATCCTCATAGAGGATAGATCCCGCTATCATGGTCATCTTAACATTCTGTTTGCTCCCGCTGTAAACAATATTATCGGCTATGTTGTTGATCGGCTGCATGTTGGGCTGGTTAAGGTCTATCATTATGATATCGGCCTCCTTACCCTCTGCAAGGACATCACTATCATCAAGGCCCATTGCCTTCGAACCGCCAACCGTGGCCATCTTAAGTACATCGGCCGCACTTACAGCGGTTGCATCGTTTTCCTTAAGCTTTGCAAGTCCTGTCACCAAAAACATCTCCCTGAACATATCAAGGCAGTTATTTGAAGAAGGTCCGTCGGTTCCTATCGCAACATTTATGCCCTCGTCAAGAAAACGCTTTACGGATGCAATCCCGCTTGCAAGCTTTGTATTCGATCCAGGATTAGTCACTGCCGTAAGAGAACGCTTCTTAAATACTTTAAAATCATCATCTGACATATGACAGCAATGATATCCGCCTCCGCCGTAGTCAAACATTCCTAAAGAATCAAGGAAAACGGTTGGTGTCATCCCGTATCTTTCCTTACACTCAGCCACTTCGCGCGCTGTTTCCGAATTGTGCGTAAACATCGGCGCCTTGTACTTGTGCGCCAGATCGGAAAGCTTTTCAAGAAGTTCCCTGTCGCAGGTGTATTCGGCATGGAAACCCATCATATAGCTTGACAACGGATGCTTTCCGTTAAGCTTAAGATAACGCTCCTCAAAAACCTCAAGCGAAGGACCGAACTTATTGATCCCGCTGACCTGCACTACCCTCATGCCGCATTCTTCACAGGCCGTGGCAATGGCTTCGGGAGCAAGATACATATCCATTATTGCCGTTATTCCGGAAGTAAGGTACTCAAGGATCGCAAGCTTTGTAAGAAGGGCACAGTCATCCGGCGTCATCTTTGCTTCAAGCGGGAATATCTTGGTCTCTAACCATTCCTGAAGCGGAAGATTGTCGGCATAAGTCCTCATAAGAGTCATTCCCGAGTGGGTATGTGCATCTTTAAAGCCAGGCATCAGCAGGTTTTCATCGCAGTCGATCGTACGGTCAAATGATTTTCCCATCTTTGATAACTCCTCATCGGACATCGCACTTCCGACATATGTTATCCTGCTTCCTTCTACCCACAGTTCACCTTCAAATATCTCCTGTCCTTCTACCATCGTAAGAATACGTGCATTTTTAAATCTAATATTCATATTTTTCTCCTTTTAAACAATCGAATCCGGACCAAAGCTGTGCGGCAGCAGCTCGGACAGCTTAAACTCCTTATAATCCGCTTCGCTCCTTGCAACGATCACCCTAAATGTTTCGGGATCAGTAAACTCCCTGAGCACCTGCCTGCATGCTCCGCAGGGATAAGCGTAATCCGCGGTCTCATCCTCATCGTTTGCACCGCCGACGATCGCTATTGCGCGAAAACTCTTATACCCTTCGGATACAGCTTTAAAAACCGCTGTTCTCTCGGCGCAGTTGCAAAGGCCGTAGGAAGAATTTTCCACATTGCATCCTGTTATCACGCTTCCGTCGCCGGTGATAAGAGCGGCACCCACCTTGTATCCCGAATACGGTGCATATGCATTTTTACGTGCCAAAAAAGCTGCCCTTATAAGTTCTTTCTCATTCATTGCTTTTAAGCTCCAGATAATAAACTTCCGCATTCATAAGCTCAAGATCGGAGGTATTGCCGTAAGCAGTCGATGCATAGGGCACTATCCTTCCGGACTTAAGCTGTTCGTAAATTGCTTCATATACTTCGGGCGTGAAGTTTTCAAACCTTCCGTTATCCATTTCAAGTGCGATACCGTCGTTGGCAGCCCCCATTTCAAGTACATTACCGCCTGCAAAGGTACCGCTGTAATAATCCTTTAGTTCATTGTATACTGCATTTCCGAGCATCTTCTCGGCAGATGTTAAAACTGTATTGGATAGTGAACTCTGATCGATATCGACTCCTATTATCTTGCCTCCGTTTTCTTCCGCCGCACTGATGACAGACCTTCCCATTGCGCCTCCACAGGCAAAGATAACTTCGGTTCCGCTGCCAAACCATGCCGAAGTCATGTTTTTAACATCTTCATTCTCAAGAAATGTATTTGCGTAGCAGTATTTGATCGCTATGTCTACACCCATTTCGATCGCGGCGTAATCTGCCCCCTGGACAAAGCCGTAGCCGAACTGTACTATCGGATCGCTGTTCGTGCCTCCGACAAAACCAAGCTGTGTGTTGCCGTCCCTTACCGCACTGTACCCTGCAAGGAAACCCGCCTGCTCCTCGGAGAACATAACGGAAACGGTATTCTTTTCGATCCCGTATTCACCCGATTCATCGTGGGGCTCTCCGTCAAGTATGATAAAATCAACCCTCGGATACTTGCTCTGCGCCTTGTAAATCGTCTCTTCGAACAACACACCCGGACATACGATGACATCCGCTCCTTCACGCACTGCCTTCTTTATATTCTTAAGGAGCACCTTCGTGGTGGCTCCGTCCGGTTCATAAACCTTGCTTATTTTTCCCGATTCCTCGGTAAACCTTAATACCCCTTCATATGCTCCCTGATTGAATGAACCGTCATTAACGGTTCCCATATCGGTAATGAAGGCTATATCAACTCCCTTTCCGCACCCGGTCAGGGTAAATGCCATAAGCAATACGCATATGGCATTCAAAAACTTTCTGTTCATATCATTCTCCTTATCCCTTAAATTCTCCCCGTAAGATAAATATCAGAACCTGCATATCGATTCCGTTACCAGCTTTTTAAACAGCGGAGCGGCTTCGTTTGCAGCAGTCTGAACCTCCTCATGTGTGAGCGGATTTGCGGACAGTCCGGCTGCAAGGTTGCATACGCAGGATATTCCGCATATCTTCATTCCGCAATGGTTTGCCGCTATCGCTTCAACCACCGTGCTCATACCGACGGCATCCGCACCGAGCGATTTAAGCATCCTGATCTCGGCAGGTGATTCAAACGAAGGTCCCGTAAGCTGTGCGTATATTCCCTCCACAAGCCTTATATTAAGTTCAGAAGCCGAAGCCCTTATCTTATCACACAGATTTTCGTCATATACCTTACTCATATCCGGGAACCTGACTCCCAGCTCCTCTATATTCTGCCCAATGAGCGGATTGGGAGCAAAGCAGGAAATATGGTCGGTTATAAGCATAAAGTCACCGGCTTTAAAATCGGTGTTTATACCGCCGGATGCATTTGTAAGGAACAGTATTTCCGCGCCCATCATTTTCATGAGCCTTGTTGGGAGAACAACATCGGAAATCGGATATCCTTCGTAGTAATGTACACGTCCCTGCATGCATACGACAGGTACATCCCCGACATGTCCGAAAATGAACTGACCTTTGTGTCCCGGCACGGTCGAGATCGGAAATCCGTTTATCTCGTTATACGGAAGTGTAGCCTCAACATCTATTTCATTTCCGTAATCACCAAGTCCCGAGCCGAGCACCAATGCCACCCTGGGAGTAAACCTGATCCTGTCTTTTACGCTTTCATAACAACGTGTAAGCTTTTCGTATATTTCGTTCATATAATCCTCCGTTTTCTTTAACCGGGACTGCCCACCAGATCAAGCAGTTCATTCAGAAGTCCCTTTACTTTATTGTAATCAAATATCTCATATGCATCCTTTATCTGCCTGATCGATGCATTTATGTCCGCTCCGTAATTATTTACCGAAATCTCCTTAAGTATCTCCTCACATCGTTTCAGGTTAACGCTGTTAAGTGCCTGTTTGAATTCATCGATAAGACCCGCGTCAAGCTTTGATTCTTCCAGATCAAGCAGGCTTTCATCGACCGTATCTGCATCTTCAAACGCACCCTCCGAAACAAGCAGGTCCTTAACCTTATCAAGCAGTCCCCTGAAATATTCAAGGCACTCATCCAGGTTTTTCTCGATGTATCCTAAGTTGTTTTCCTTTCCCGCAAACTCAAGCCTCTTAAACAGCTCGGATATGTTATATGCACCCACGCTTGCCGAACTGCTCTTAAGTGCATGCACGTTTGTCGTAAACAGTTTTATATCACCCGAAAGGAACTGCTCCGGCACATCCTTCCATTTGCCAAGCCCCTCATGGTAATAAGTATTAAGGACCGAAAGATAAACATCCATAAGTCCGCCGACATTCTCCATACCCTTTTCCATGTCGATGCTCAACGGATCACCGACGGGCATATCATTCTCTTTAACCTCAACCTTCGCCGGTGCCGGGCGCTTTTCTTCCTCGGCGGCATTTTCCTGCGTTATCACAACAGCCATGTCTGCCGGCAGGTATTTGCGCAGCAGCCTCTCAAGATGATAATCTTTTACAGGCTTTGCAATATAATCATCAAAGCCTGATTCGATAAGGCGCTCTCCGACATCCCTTCCAAGCTCGGCCGTTATGCAGAGCACAGGCACCTTGTTGCTCCTGCCGGGCATCATCCTTATCCTTCTTAAGGTTTCGATACCGTCCATCTCGGGCATCAGCTGATCAAGCAGCACCATGTCGAACTCTTCGTCCTTAAGCATTTCCAGACAGCCGCGTCCGCTTGATGCCGTCTTTACCTTTACCTCAAAGTTGGTAAGCATACCGCTTAATACTTTCTGATTTACAAGCGCATCATCAACAACCAGAATGCTCGCATCGGGGAAGGTGACCTTCTCGGTATTCCTTGCCCTTCTGTAATCGTTCGGTTTCCATTCGTAATTAAGGGCACTTATGATATTAAGGCACGACAAGGGCTTGCGAAGCACCCTGCAGTTACCGAAGTCCTTATATGCATGGCTGTAATCGGTAATGATATATGTAATATCCTCGCACATCGTCTGGTTTATGATCTCATAAAGCGTTTCATATGCCTTCTCCCATACAAAGATATGCGTATACCTGTGATTCTCGATCTCGTTCTTAAACGCAATGGGACCTGCCGCATATACGGGATTGATGCTGATATCCTCCATCAGCTTCTTCCACATGGTCTCTTCGTCTTTATCGTTAAGATAAACGAGTACTCTCCTGTCTAAGCTCTCGTCAACAGAAAGCATGGGCGTTTCATCAAGGATGTAATTTGAAAACTCGAAGATTATCGCGGTACCCACACCAACGACGCTCTCGATCCTTAAGAAACCATCCATCATGGCAAGCAGCTCGTTGCATATGGATATCTCAAGTCCCAGGCCTTTAAGTGTTGCATTTCTTCTTGAGTCGTACTTATTAAAAGCACCCATCAAAGAATCAATATCGGCTTCGGGCATTCCCGAACCCGTCTCGGCTATGCGGCATTTAAAGCGCTGCATATGCCTTTCGCTGTCCTTTTCACTCCTTATCTCAAGCGACATGCTCATTCTCTGAGACTGCTGGATCGAATTATAAAGCAGGTAGGTAAATATCTGCTTTACGGCCTGCTGGTCACCGAACAGCCATGTAGGGATGTTCCTGTCGAGAAATACATAAAACTCACTGCCTTCCTCCTGCATTCCGCGCGAAACGCTGTCAATGACCTGGCTTATAAGATCCCTGAAGCTGTACTTGCATGGATTCATCTCCCATTTATTGGAATCGAGCTTTGAATATATAAGTATATTGTTAACTATCCTTAAAAGCTGCGTCGAAGCCTCCCTTATCACCTCTGCCTGTTCTCGTGCGCCGGGTGACAAGTCTTCCCTGAGTATAAGCTCGTTCATTCCCACGATCGCATTCATAGGATTACGGATCTCATGCGTCATGTTTGCAAGGAACCTTATCTTACTGAGCTCCGAATTCCTGATAGAAATATTCGACTTTTCCTTCTTGTCTTTTATCTTGTAAAACAGTGTTGTCTGATAATAAACGATGAGTACCGGAACAAGGCAGGCAAATAGGAAATTTATCATCCTTTCGATGAAGGTCCCGTGTTCGGATACATAGTGTGAAAGCAGCTCGCGGTTGTTATAACAGAAGATCATCATCGCAAGATAATAAATAAATTCCGCGATAACGATAAACCACAAAAGCTTTCCTTCTACGAGGAAAAACGCAAGCACAACACACGAAGCCAGATATACCGGAATACTGCTGTAAATATGACCCGTGGTAAAGAAAAATATCGGGAAGATAAGGAAGCTCACCACGAAGCATAAAAGCACCGAAATAAGCCTGTATTCCTTAAACCTTGAAATGATATAAGTCATTGACAGGATCACGATCGTTAAAGACAATTCGTTTATGAACAGTGCCATGCCGTTTTTAAAAAAGGGCGTAAGGATCATATATATGACAATGACGGGAAGCACGTAAAGAGTCACCATATACACATTCTTTGAATTCATCGGCACATTTTCGTCATACAGATATTTAATTGCTTTCTTAACTTCTTCTATCATATCCTGTCCGCTCACTGCTCATTCGAGTATACAAGCAGCATACTCGGGAGCAGGTTTTTAAGTGTCTTTTCTATCCTGTCTATCTCGATAGGTTTGCTTATAAAGTCATTGAACCCGGCATCAAGGAACATTTCCCTTGCACCGTTTATAACGTTTGCGGTAAGGGCCACAACGGGTATCTGCGAGATCTCGGGATCCTTCATTGCCCTTATCGCCTCAAGCGTGTCGATACCGTTCATTTCGGGCATCATGTAATCCATGAAGATAAGATCGATATGACGCTTCCTTACAAGGTCAAGGCACTCCCTTCCGCTGAGCGCGGTAACAACGGTGGCACCGTACTTCTTAAGAATGCCTCCTGCAACGTTTAGGTTGGTAAGGTTGTCATCCACCACAAGGATGGCCGCATCCTCGCAGGTGAAACTCCCGCGGCTTACTACTTCGCGCGCATAAGCGGTATCTTTCCTGGTAAGCACCGAAGCAACATTTAATATGTGAACAGGCCGTGTCATGATATAACCGACCTTATTTACAGTAATGAGTTCGTTAAGGTCGGACAGTAT
Source organism: Lachnospiraceae bacterium (assembly GCA_024694965.1). GTDB lineage: Bacteria > Bacillota > Clostridia > Lachnospirales > Lachnospiraceae > UBA2868. Next base: position 10,674 of record JAILJC010000136.1, on the reverse strand, counting down.
GACAAGGCTCTCCTTTGTAAGCTCTCTTTCAAGGAACCTCATGTCTCCGTAGTACAGCTGCGACGTAACAAATATATGGGAATAACTGTTTGTCATGACGAAGTTCTCGAATGTCCTCTTATCATTAACGCTTTCCGAATAAACACCCAGTGAACGGAGTATCTTCTTTAAAGCGTTGCATTCGGCTTCATCATCAATATACAAAAGTACGCTGAACAGGTTTGCATCACCGATATCGACAATGGGCACCTTATCATCGGGCTGCATCTGCACGCTGAACGAGAAATTTGATCCCACATGATAGCTGCTCTTTACGGATATCTTTCCGCCCATCTTGTCGATGATCTCCTTGCATATCGCAAGTCCGAGTCCAGTACCTTCCACTGCGTTTAAGCCGTCATCCGTCAAGTCGATCCTCTTATAAAGTTCGAACAGATGCGGTATATCCTCGGCCTTGATACCGATACCCGTATCTTCCACCTCCGCTTTTAATTCGATCTCCTCTTCGGAACGCTCTCCCGCATACATGCGGAGTATTATATGCCCCTGTTCGGTATACTTGACCGCATTGTTAAGTATGTTGATGAACACCTGCCTCAACCTCGGTCCGTCTCCGTAGATATACTTCGGCAGCGTTTCATCTATCTCCACAAACAGCTTAACGGATGAATCCATCAGCCTTACGGAAGCCATGTTTACGATATCCATAAGGAGCTGGGCAAGGTCAAACCTTCCGTTGTTTATATTTATCTCCTGTGAGCCGGTCTTGCTTAAGTCCATGACCTCATCGGTAAGGGAAAGAAGCGCATTCGATGAATTCAGTATATTGTAAACACATTCCTTTACATGATCGTTGACATCCTGCTCGAGTAAAAGGTCCACCGTACCGATTATCGCATTCATCGGAGTCCTTATTTCATGAGACATATTTACGAGGAAGATGTCCATTCCGACATAAGCGCTCAGCGCCTCCGTATGGAGCCTTTCAAGGTTTTCCTCCTCCACCGCATTAAGTCGCGCCCTTATCCTTATTGCCAGTCCGCAGCTTACGGACGTAACTACAATACCGACCAGAACGGCAAGATAGTCAAGGATCGTTTCACCTGCCAGGTTTTTTGCAAGCGAAATGCGCATCTCCCCCGCATAAAGCAGGATGATATAGCACAGGATATCCACCGCAGTAAATACAACGGCAAAGTGGTTTGAAAGCAGGAAGATGTTATACATGAGCCCGAATATAAAATACACGGGAATACAGAACGAAAGCTTCGCATATTCAAAATATATCATCGGGAAAAACACCAGATTGAGCACACACGAAAAGATGATGGCATGGATCTCATACCGCTTTGTCGTATTTCCTATGTAAAGCGTGTACAGGGAAAATATGGCCATCACGACCATGATAAGGAACGACCTTGTCTTATTCTCGAAAAAAATGCGCACAAGAATAGTGGAAAACAGCATCGCTATCGTTGCGATGGCATGGATTCCGTTATAGATCTTAACTTCCGTCGGAAGCTCCTGTGCAAAATATCTTTTGTAAAGCTTGTTGTACCAAGTATCCATTTATAGGGTCAACCTTTATCTGCCGGGTATTCTTTCAAACCTATCGGAGCACGAAAGGAAAATATCCACAAGATCAGGATCAAACTGTGTTCCGCTCCATAATGATATCCTCTTCACCGCCTCTTCATGGGTCAGGGGATCGGCTCCGTCATTATGATTCCTGAAATTGTCATAGCTGTTTACAATGGCAAGTACACGGGCTTCAAGCGGGATATCCGTAGTCATCAGCCTGTCGGGATAGCCCTTGCCGTCCCAGCGTTCATGATGTGAACGGCACATATTGTACACCGACTGAAGGAATGTGTTCCCTGACATCGATTCTGTAACCTTCTTACATGCCTCGGCACCGATTATGGTATGCGCATGATTGAACTCCTTTTCCTGAAGGCTTAGATCACCCATGTCGGCAAGGCACCTGTCGGTCATGCAAAGCTTACCCATGTCATGAAGCTTCGATGAGAATACAAGCATCTCGCGATCGGAATCCGCAAGGGCATACCTGCCGGTTGCCATTATCTCCTCAAGGAAGATATCCATATACTTCTGCACCCTCTCACAATGTTCGGCGATCATATGCGACCGCACTGCCATAAGCGAAGCAAATATCTCAACAAGTGCATATTCCAGTTCAACGATATTGTGAACCTTATCCTTTAATGTCTTTGAAAGGCTCTCATTGTAATTGCGAAGCTTCCTTGTGGCCTCAATGCTCTGTACATGAACCTCAAGGCGTTTGCGCAAAAGCGCCGTCGTATACGGTTTCTTTATATAGTCGACCGCACCGAGGTAATACCCTTCCACCTCAGTTGTGGGATCGTCCTGGGCGGTAAGAAAGATAACGCGGACATCGGCAAGCCTCGGATCGTTGCGCATCTCACTTAACACATAAAAACCGTTAACATCCGGCATGTCTATATCAAGCAGGATTATGTCCGGCGGATCCGGCATGTCATGCAGGAATTCCAATGCGGTTTTGCCTGCCGATACCGGTACCACTTCGTATATTTCCTCAAGGATCTTCTTTGCCATGATAAGGTTGGTCATATTATCATCAACTATCATAACCTTGTACATATCATTCACCTTCCTTATCTCCCGTCCTTTAACGGGTTTTATTTAGTCTGCATGAGATATTTCATGCCGTCTTTTAATCCGTCCACTGTGAGACGGTTCATCTTAAACAGGCCCTTTACCGCGGTCTCGGCCTCTCGCCATGGCGCATTTCCGGGTGCCATCTTGGGGTTTAACCACAATACCCTTTTGAAGTTGCGCTTCATGAGCTTAAGCCATTCGTAACCCGACAGCCCGTCATTCGGGCCCCTGTAGTTTCCGGTTTCCGAATACAGCTCTTCGGGCGCCATCGCCGCATCCCCGACTATTATCACCTTATAGTCACGATCCAGGTTCTTGAATATCCATTCCGTTTCTATCCAGTCACCGAACTCGCACTCCGGCGAATTGTAAAGCCTCGCATAGATACAGTTATGAAAATAGTATGTCTTAACGTCCTTAAAATGATTGGACTTGTTTACCGACTGAAACAGTTCATTGAGCAGGTTGCTGTAAGGGATCATGGTGCCGCCGGAGTCCATCAAAAGCAGCAGCTTTACCGTATTCTTCCTTGGCCTGTCAAACACTATCTGCAGGCACCCGCCGTTATTACAGGTCTTATCTATCGTACCGTTTATATCAAGTTCCGTCTTCGGAACATCAAGCCTTGTCGAAAACTGCCTTAATTTCCTTAAGGCCACCTGGAACTGCCTGTTATCGAGCACGCGGTCGTTACGGAAATCCCTGAACTTTCTTTCACCTATGACCTGGAATGCCGACTGGTATCCGGTCGTCCCGCCTATCCTTACACCGCCCATATGGCCGCCCAGATTTCCGAAGGACGAATTACCCATTGTACCTATCCACTGGTTACCGCCGTTATGCTCGCTCTCCTGATCCTTCTGGCGTTCCCTGAACTTCTCAAGTACTTCTTCCTTGGTCTCTTCTATCCTGTTAACTTCACCGTCGATCAGTTTCTTAAGCATTTCCTGTTCGGCGCTCTGTGCAAAGTCACTCTTATCAAGCCATCGCTTCATCTGATCGGATACGTCTTCGGGTTCCATGTGTATGCCCTTAAAATATTCGTTAAAGAGCATATCGTATTTATCAAATTCATTTTCCGACTTGCACAGGATCATACGGGACAGATAATAGAACTCGGTTATGCCCGACCTTGCAAGTCCCTTATCAAGCGCCTCCATAAGGGTGAGCCACTCTGACAAGGATATATCCATCTCATGATCCTTAAGGAAATAGAAATAGTCCGTAAACATTACATTCCCCGCTTATGTATTACAGCATCAAGGTCCTCATCCTTCTTGACAACGGTCCCTATAAAAGGTAACTCCGAACATATCTTTTCCGTCGGTATACCGCCAAGCTGCAGTGCCCTTATCCAGTCAATGAGTTCGGACGTACTCGGTTTTTTCTTTACATCCCTAAGCTCCCTGATCTCATAAAACGCCTTTAAGGCTTCCTCAAGAAGATTATCGTCAAGCTTGTCAAAATGCGTCCTTACTATCTCACTCATCAGTTCCTTATCGGGAAAAGCGATGTAATGGAAGATGCATCTGCGAAGGAATGCATCGGGCAGTTCCTTCTCCGCATTTGATGTGATTATGACTATGGGACGGTGTTTTGCCTTTATCGTTTCCCTGGTCTCGTGTATATAAAACTCCATCTGATCAAGTTCCCATAAAAGGTCATTCGGAAACTCAAGATCCGCCTTATCTATCTCGTCAATTAGCAGTACCACCTGTTCATCCGCGGAAAATGCCTCGCCCAGCTTGCCGAGCTTTATATACCTGCTTATATCGTCAACGCCCTCCTCGCCGAACTGGCCGTCATAAAGCCTTTGTATCGTATCGTAAACATACAGGCCGTCCTGCGCCTTTGTGGTTGACTTTATGTTCCAGATGATAAGCTTCATCCCGAGGGATTCCGCGATCGCGTTTGCAAGCATCGTTTTTCCGGTTCCCGGCTCGCCCTTTATAAGAAGCGGCTTTTCAAGCATTCGCGCAACATTTACCGCCGACATCAGTTCATTTGAAGCAACGTATGTCGCGGTACTCTTAAATCCACCTGCATTTATATCCATGATCCTGCTCCGTTCGTCCTTAATATTATAAACTTAAAACGATATAAAAAGCATACCGAATATTTGAAAACATACTATTAATATGATAAGATATTTTGACATCAAAATCAAGAAAAGACTTCCCCTCTGGGGGAATGAGGAGTCCGATATGATAAAAGATAAGTTTACCGCCAACCGTTCCGCACTTTCCTTCGAGGTATTTCCCCCGAAAAAGGATGACGATTTTGCGAATGTTTTCAAGACAATAGATGATCTTGCTGCTCTTAACCCCGACTTTATAAGCGTTACTTACGGAGCCGGCGGGAGCAACTCGAAGAAGACACTTGAGGTGGCTTCCTATATACAGAACGAAAAAGGGATAGATGCGCTGTGCCATATGACCTGTGTCGGCTATACGAAGGCTGATCTTGACAGCGCACTTGAAGAGTTTGACAAAAGCGGACTTTCAAACATGCTCGCTCTGCGCGGTGACAGGCCGCAGGATATGTCGGACAAACAGTTTAATAGCCGTGAATTTATGTACGCCAATGAGATGGTCGGATATATACGTGCCAAAAAAGGAAAAGAGGTGTGCATCGGCGGTGCCTGCTATCCCGAAAAGCATCCGGAATCAAAGGACCTTGATTCGGATATTATAAACTTAAAACGCAAGGTCGATGCCGGGCTTGATTTTATGACTACCCAGATGTTTTTTGACAACGAACTGTTTTTCAGATATGAGGAGCTTCTTGAAAAAAACGGCATAGCCATCCCCGTAACCTGCGGGATAATGCCCATTACCCGCGCCGGCCAGCTCGGACGCAGCGTTACCCTCTCGGGCTCGTCCGTACCCAAGAAACTGAGTGACCTGATAGCTCTCCACGGCGATGATAACGATGAGATGTTTAAATACGGAACGCAGTACGCCGCGGACCAGATACGTGATCTTAGGTCACACGGCGTACGCGGTATCCATATTTATGCCATGAACAATTCAAAAACCGTCAGGGCGATACTTGATATCCTATCATAACCCCCTCTACTTCTTACCTTTTGAAACCTTTATGGTAATTGTCTTTGTAACCCCGCCGGGATAGGTGAGGGTTGCCTTGACGTTTCCGCTCTTACCCGTAAGTTTCTTTATAAGGATCCTGCTCTTGTTTGAAGGATCTGTCTCAGCCTCCACATTCTTATTTACAAGAGTCACTTCAACCGGCGCGATCATCTTCGTATGCTTTGCACTGTCCCTGTAAGTACTTATGATGTTCGCGGTTCCTATAACATATGTGCCGTCACCGCTCTCGGCCGCATCCTTCGGAACGATAACCTTGGCGGCTTTAACCTTGGGCGTTGTCTTCTTTGCGCTCACATTCTTAAGGAGCATGTCAACGCTTACCGGATTTCCGCCTGCACTTGAGTCGATCACAGTAAGGGTTAGAGTCATATTTCCGATCGCAAGGTTTGCAGCCTTTAACTCCTCGGCTCCCTTATAGGTGACCTCGATATTTCCGTTATTCATAACGGCATTAAAGGATGTTGCGGGAAGCGGCGTTCCCTTCTTTAATTCGATCTTGCTCACAGTCACATTCGTGATCGTACCGCCCAATTCCTTAAGCTTAGGCTCTATAACCATCGGCTTCTTTGTTACAACATCATATTTCTGTTTTATTTTTCCGGTCGCGCCGTATGCCTTATCGGTAACCTTTACCTTTACGGCACGCTTTGCGTTACCCGCCTTTAGATTAACCGTATATGATCCCTTGCCGATGCCGCTGCGTCCTATCGAGAACGTAAGCGTTCCGTCACCCACACTTACAAGGTTTTGTTCGCCCTTCTTTCCTTCGAGTACGGTAACCGCTTCGGCCGCCACGGGCTCACCGTTTAAGGCAAGCGGGAAGGTGAAGCTCTGATCCGGAGCCTTTGTACTTAAGGTCACAAGCTTTAAGCCTCCAAGATCAACGTCCAATATATCCTGATCGGCCTTTCCTTCGGTTATCGTATACTTAAGCGCAACGGGATCCTTGTCATTCCATCCGTCCTTCTTTATTACGATGCTGTCAGCTGACTTGCCGCTTGCAGTTATAGATACAAGTCCGTTTTCACCGATAGTCACAGTACTGCTTCCATACTTGACAGCGGCACCGCTTAAGTCATACGGAGTAAGGTTTCCGTTCTCGGTCCTTAAGAGCACCCTTGTCTTAAGTACAGTCTCCTTACCCTTCTTGACCGTACCCCTGGTACTTGAAAGCTTGAGCTCCGGCTTACTGTAAGTAAACGGAAGTATGTAGGAAACGCTGCCCTGAGCCCCAAGGTCAAAATCAAACGTATCCGCGGCTGCCGCTTTCTTGCGGTCAACGCCTTCCTTAAGCTTAACGGTCATCTTATCCTTTGAAAGCACAGCATCAAAGAACTTCGCTGAGCCGGCATTGCTGTTTGCAACCTCTTCTGCCGATGTGATACCGCTTACAGTGTAAACATGATCATCCGCATCCTCAAAGAGGTTCCACTCTTCGGCCTCCAAAAGCCCCGGATCGTCACCCGCGTTGCCCTTAACGGTCAGCGTGAAGTATGCCTGACATCCGTCCGTATAGTTAAGCCCGATCTCATGCCTGCCTTCGCCGAGTGTTTCAAGATATTCTTTCTTAAAGGTGACCTTGTCACCCTCGATAACATAGTTAGTCCGGGTTATCTTCTCAGCGCCTTCCTCATCAGGTTCAACCTCTTCCGTCGCGGGAAGATATTGCCCAAACAGCGAGATCGGATGCGCGCTGTCAAAGGCATGTCCCTTGTCGCATTTTATTACAACAATATCGGCATTTTCCTTGCTGCCTTCTCTCCTGTCAAAGTCAGCCGTAGCAGGCGTTACGCTCGGATCGGCACGTACCGTCTGCGGCGTATAGCCTTCACCCATATCGGGAGCGTTCACAGCCGCCGCATTATCTCCGATCTGCCCCAGATAGAACAGCATCTCGCCGTCTGCCATCCACGGGTAGTAATCAACTTCCTGTCCGCCCACCTCGATCTTTTCGGAATGATCCGGGTCGGGCTCATCGGTGATAACACCGCTCTCGTCAAGAGATTTTATACCCGGAAGTTTTCCGTCCTGTGCACCCTCCGGCGTTACGAACTTATGATCCCTAACTGTAAGTGTTGCAGCGGAGAGCTCGTCCCCATTCACATGTATCATCTCGTATTCGCCGTCTTTAAGGCTGTTCATGAATTCCGGTGTAAACTCGGTGATGACGCTGCCTTCCTTTTGACGGTAGATGTTTAAAAGATTATCAACGACCTCCTTGAAGGCCCCGTTCACTGTATTGTTAAAGTATACCGCATTTGCCTTGCCGAACTGTCCCGATACATGGATACCGTCACCGATCTCATTGACTCGCACGTCACCGGGTTCGATCTTGTATCTGCTTATGTTACCGGATTTTGCCACCGTATATACCGCTTCGGGGAAGTTATAGCCGCAGGTCTTGCAGCGGTTGGTGACTACCCATACCTCTTCATCGATCGCAGCATTTCCGGTCTTACTTACATATGTTCCGGAGCGTTTCAGGGTCTTAGTTGTCTCAAGGTCATGGTTTAATCTGTCCACATACTCCATGTTGCCTTCATTCCTGCGTTCGCCGCAGTGGCTGCATATTTCGCCATCTTTCACGCCTTCCCTTGTACAGGATGCCTTGCTGATCCAGTTGGGCACCCATTCATGGTCGCTCGGTGCGGGACAGTCATCTTTCTTCGTTGCGCTGCAGCCCGGGTTGGCGCAGTGCCACCACATCCTGCCTTCCTGACCGCATTTGGCCGGATAGTTGCCCTCATCCTCTACCCATGCGTGTCCAAGAGCTTCTACATTCTTATCGTTATGATCGCCGCATTTGCTGCAGGTATAGCATTCTGTTCCTGCTGATTCACAGGTGGCAGCCGTCTCCCTTGAAGGATCACGTACATAATTATGGCTGTTTTCCTCGGTCTTTGTCTCAGATGCACCGCAGATACAGTCACGCTTCATCGTACGCGTTCCGGTACAGCTGTCGCCTCCTTCCGTAACATACCAGTCACTCCATGCATGGCTTTCATGATGCTCCATATCAAAGGCGCCGCAGACTTTACACTTCTGTACATGTCCGCCCTGTATCCTTGCATAGCCTCCTCCGGTGAAATCATGCCCGGTCCTTACGTAATTCGGGTTAATTGAACCTACAAGCCCGTAGTATACATTGTTTATCTGCTTGTTACAGATGCCACAGGTCGCGCCCACTTCCGCATCCGCGATACAGGTTGCCTGCTTATGAACGCTTACGTTGCTCCATGCACCATGATCGCCCGTCTCCGTACACTTACAGAGGCTGCAGCGTCTTACATGGTTCTTACTCGTGCAATACTCCCAGTTACCCCATGCATGTGACGTAGTAGTCGTCAGCTTACAGCGTGCACAGGTACGCGAGCACTGGGTGTCGCTTACTTTATTCCAGCTGCCCCAGAGATGTGGCTGCGGATCGTCCTTACTGCTTGCGGGACAGATCTCTTCATTGGGATCGGTAAGTTTCGGCTCTCCGCACTTGGTACAGATCTTGGCCATTGCTCCGGCCGGATAATGCTTTTTAGCATCTTCAAGCGTGTCATATTCTTTGATCTTAACCAGTTCCTCCGGTGCCAGAAAAACAGAGTCGGCAAAAGTATGAGCTTCCGGCGATCCTATGTGCGAACAAAGCGAACAGAAAGGAGTATGGCTTTCATCAGAAGTATTCATATACATCCGGTTAGCTCCGGGATGCGGACAGCTGGCCGTTACTTCAACAGTCACATCGGCACTCTGTATGGTCCCGCTAACATCTGCTGGTGTTATCGTCCATGCAGCCAGCTGTTTTTCTATCATTTCTTCTGTGTGTATATTGTTGTTTTCCTTTATGATCTGCTTGGTATCATAGTGATATTTTGCCCCGTCGGGATACAGATCTTCGACCAGTATATACGATGAATCCGAACCGGGACTGCGGTAATTGATAGTTACTTTATACTGCGGTTTATAGGTCACTGTCGCAACGACATTCTTACCTTCGATCTTGCCCTCTACAACTTTGATGTCAGGCTGGTAGCCATTCACCGGCGGTGAAGTAATGCTATAGGGATCCCCGTTCTGAAGAGGCCTGATCTTAACGTCCTTCGGGAGAGTAGGAGGCGTCTCGCCCTCCTTTGCTTCCACCTTGTAGAAGACCTCTACCTGGAACGGTACCTCAGCTACCGATTCGGAATATTCATAGATGACCGTATGCTCCTGATCGGTCGTACCCATCAAGCCGGTCACATAGTAGTTGCTCTGTCTGTAATACTTGCCTTTCTTGCCCGGAACCGCAACCCTGGGAGCCGCGATCGAATAGGTCTCGCCCTCATAGTAGCTCTTTACAACCGTGGGCGCTACAGACTGACCCGCCACTCCATTGCCGGGTGAAGGCAGCGTATAATGTACAGTGACGTTGTGCTTAGGCTTGTTCGGATCGGGCTTCTTAACTTCAACACCCTTATGCCCCTTGCTCTTGCCTTCTATGGGCTCATATTCGATGACCCATTTCAGTTTACCGTCGTCATCTGTTTTTTCGCTTATTACTTCTGTGAATTCCTTGCCCTTAACAAGAGGCTTGCCATTCCCGTCCTCAAGGCCGATACGCTTTACCTCTTCTTCGGTATACTCGTGATCCTTATCCTCATTCAGACCGACGATCTTCGCGTTATCAAGATCCTTTTCCTCCGTAACGGAAGAATTAGAGTAGGTAAAAGTAACACTCTTGTCAGACGTTCCTATATTACCGCTATGGAATGCAGGCGTAGCTGTCATACCCGGAACCGAAAGCGGTCTGACATAATAATCCTGATTCTCCGCTACAGTCTCAGTTGTCTTAGCCGGCGGTTTAGAGCTGCCCGTCGGCCACTTGGAACCGGAAGCCAGAACATGATTGATCGTCAAAGTATATGTCTTC
>JAILJC010000116.1 GCA_024694965.1 Lachnospiraceae bacterium | reverse complement strand
CTATACATCCAAGGAGAAGGCTCAGGCTCATATCAATGCAGGTGCTAAGAAGGTTGTTATCTCAGCTCCCGCAGGAAATGATCTTCCTACGATCGTTTACAACGTTAACCATACGACTCTTACCAAGGATGACAAGATCATCTCAGCAGCTTCATGTACAACGAACTGCCTTGCACCTATGGCTAAGGCTCTTAACGACCTCGCTACTATCAAGTCAGGTATCATGAGCACGATCCATGCTTACACAGGCGATCAGATGATCCTTGACGGACCTCAGAGGAAGGGTGACCTTCGCAGGTCTCGTGCAGGTGCCATCAACATCGTTCCCAACTCAACGGGTGCTGCTAAGGCTATCGGCCTTGTTATCCCTGAGCTTAACGGCAAGCTCATCGGTTCCGCTCAGCGTGTTCCTACTCCTACAGGTTCAACCACTATCCTTGTTGCAACCGTAGAGAAGAGCGTTACCAAGGAAGAGATCAACGCAGCAATGAAGGCTGCTTCATCTGAGTCATTCGGTTACAACGAGGACGAGATCGTATCTTCGGATATCGTTGGATCAACCTATGGTTCAATCTTCGATGCAACCCAGACAATGGTTGGCGCTGACAATCTTGTACAGGTTGTTTCATGGTACGACAACGAGAACAGCTACACATCACAGATGGTTCGTACTATCAAGTACTTCGCTGAGCTTGGCTAATCTTTTGACCTGATAACAGTTTTTTTGGCCGGAGGTCTTTAATTAGGCCTCCGGCATTTTAAGGAGTAAATCTATGAAGAAACTTATCTGCTTTGTGCCCGCTTTACTTGCCGCATTTGTTTTATTATTCCCGGTTACGGCTCATGCAACGGAAGCCGACCTGTTAAATCAGGTGATCGCCATGCAGAATGCACAGGCCCTTGCGCTTGCACAGGCCCAGGCTGCACAGGCAGCACAGGCAGCTCAGGCTCAGGCATCCGTTACAGATCTTGATGCACTTGCCGCTACGGCAAATGCACTGCCTGCCGTCGATGCGACTGTTGTGGCAGGTCCTGCGCTGCCCACATATGTTGATGTGAACATCGCCACCCAGACAATGGTCTACTACGAAAACGGAGTTGCCGTTCTGGTTTCTCCCTGCGTTACCGGTAAGCCCGGCCGCGGAACTCCCAGGGGTGTTTTTGCGATAAACACAAAGACCCCGGGCAAGTACCTTACGGGGCCTACATGGCGTGTATGGGTGAACAGGTGGATGAGGTTCGCCGGAAACTGCGGCCTTCATGATGCGTCATGGCGCAAGCAGTTCGGCGGTGAGATTTACAAGAGCAACGGTTCGCACGGCTGTGTCAACCTGCCGAGCGATGTGGCGGCCGCCCTTTATGACAGGGTTGCCGTAGGCACGACCGTTATCGTTCACTGATCCCTTCTTTCTTAAGCAGCTGCTTAAGGAACAGGGGCATGAAAATGAATATCAGTATGTAACCTGCGATCATACATATAACAAATGATCTAAGGAACATCATTATAAAAGGCGGTGCGGCTTCTGCACCGCTTTTTTTGACCATAAAATATGCAAATGAAACCATGATAAGAGTCATTATCGGCGTGTAGATAAGATCCGATATAAGGCTTTCGAGCCGGCGGGCCTTAAGGCTCCCCGGCGCAAGGTTATGCTTTCTGCAGGCATCGGACGAAACCTTGCCCACGGGTATGATAAGTCCGATGATAACGCTTACAACGGTACTTATGACAAAGCTTATCAAAAATGCAGGTATCGTAAAATGCCCCGAGGTAAGCGTACCTATCAGGGCAAGAGAGAAGCTCATCAGCAACCCCATCCTTATCCCCATCTGTTTTCCGATCTTTTTCATGATGTCTTCGTTCATTTGCGGTCTCCTTTGATCCCCTCTGTTCGCATCATAACATGATTTATTATCCCCTGTAAATGTGTTATACTGTTAAATGGCGTGTTGCTTGTATTATCGGCATGCCCAATAATCAAAAAACGGAGAAAACCATGAGTGATCTTGAACAGCAGATGAATAAGCTATTTGGAGGCAACCGCGCCAATTATTCGGTTAATGATATAGAGGAGGCCAAGAAACGGCAGAAAAAGTACGGCGGGACCCTGTATGACAATCTTTCCGCGATAACACAGGAAAGGACCGGACAGAAGCCGCTTGCCCCTATCATGGGTGCCGAGGAAACAGCCGCCGCGACCGGGATGCTTGCTGCAAGTGAAAATAACCTAAACGCCGCAAGTGCCGACCTTGAGCGCTTGAGCAATACGATGAGCGCCAACGCGGCTGAGATAAATGCGACTCTCGGCGAACTTAACAAGAATTTAAGGAATGACTTTACGATAGAGAAAACAGGCTCACAGGCCGTTGTAAAGGAGGGCAGTGCGGCCCTTGACAGTTTTGAGGGCCTGCAGGATACGCTTAAGGAGAAGGTTTACGGGCAGGATGAGTTTATCAAGAAGCTTACCATAGCCTTCAAGCGTCCTTTTGTTTCGGAGCGTGACCATAACGATGCGATGAACAGCATCTTTATTTCAGGCCCCGCATGCACCGGAAAGCATTATACGCTCGAACTTATCACGGGCGAGCTTGCAACCCGTAATATACTGACAAGCCCCGACGTATACAGGATGGATTTATCCCTGTATCCCACAACCGCTGAGGAAAAGCTGTTCATCCAGGACCTTTACAGTGCCTTAAGGAGCAAGGCGGCCGTTATCCTGTTTGAGAACTTTGCATCCTGTAATGTGGCGATGCTTTCGCGCCTTGCCGAGCTTGCCGCAAACGGCGAGAGTATGTTAAGCGACAGGTATGTCATGCAGAACGGCCAGCTTGTGGGAGTAAATAATGCGCTTGCGGGCGAAACTGTGGGTTCGCTCGAGGCAGCGGGCAAATATCTTGTATTCATGGGCACGGAGCCTGTTAGCAAGCTTGCCGATATAATGGGCGCTCCGTTTGTCAATTCGCTGGGAGATATATGCCTGACCCAGGCACTTGACTCTGATTCCGTTAAAAAGATCGCGAAAGTATTGAGTGAACAGCTTAAGGCGCGCGTATCAAAGCAGCTTGACTATGAGCTTACGGTGGATGAGGCATTTGATGAGTATGCCGCATCCTGTACTTCAAAGAACAGGGCCCTAAAAGGCGTGATCGATGCCTATGAGGATGCATTAAAGGCCCTTTCCGAGTTCAAGCTTGAGCGTGATGATTATAAGGAAAAGTCAGTCGGCCTTACATATGAAGACGGATCGGCCGTGATAATCGCCGGCGAAGAGCACATTCCGATGCGCAGCTTCATCTCCGAGGGCTACAGCGGCGAGATGGAAGCGGTTGAGAAGGAACTTGACGGCATTGTCGGACTTGTAAAGATAAAGGACTACATCCACGGACTCAAGGAATACTATGAGGTTCAGGCGCGCAGGCGTGAGGAAGGCCTTAAAGCCGGTGAGCTTAACCGCCACATGATATTTACGGGTAATCCCGGAACGGGCAAGACTACGATAGCACGTATCGTGAGCCGGTATCTTAAGGCGATCGGTATCCTCTCGGGCGGCCAGCTTGTCGAGGTATCCCGCGGTGACCTGGTGGGACGCTATGTGGGTCACACGGCACCGCTTGTAAACCAGGTGATAAAGTCGGCTATAGGAGGCGTGCTGTTCATAGACGAGGCCTACAGCTTATACCGCGGCGAGGAGGACAGCTTCGGCCTGGAGGCCATTGATACACTGGTAAAGGGCATCGAGGACAACCGCGACAACCTGATAGTCATACTTGCAGGCTATTCAAAGGAGATGGAGGAGTTTTTGGAGGCCAACTCGGGCCTTAAGAGCCGTTTCCCGAACATAATAGATTTCCCGGATTATACGGGTGAGGAGCTCCTTGCGATAGCGGATATAACCGCCAAGTCCAAGGGATATTCAATAGATGAAGGCGCAAGGAAACCGCTGCTTGACTTCTTTAACGCAACACAGCTTAACAACGCGCGGGAAGCCGGAAACGGCCGTCTCGTACGCAATAAGATAGAGGAAGCGATACTTAACCAGTCCCGCCGTCTGGTAGCGGAACCGGGTGCGGACATGTCACTGCTTATTGAGGGTGATTTTGACTTTGACTGACTATTTCTACTATATTTTGCCTGATATATATGGTATAATATTTGGCGTCGGCGAAAGCCGGCGCCTTTTCCGCGGCAATGCGCAGGCTGCGGAAACCGGATGCCCGTAACGGTACAGGCGGGTAAATAAATAATACAGGAGGACATAAACATGTCATTAAACAAAAAGAGCGTTGATGATCTTAACGCAAAGGGCAGAAGAGTACTGGTAAGGTGTGACTTTAACGTTCCTTTAAAGAACGGCGAGATCACTGATGAGACCCGTATCGTCGCTGCACTTCCCACGATCAATAAACTTATCGGCGACGGAGCAAAGGTTATCCTTTGTTCACACCTCGGCAAGGTTAAGGAAGGTCCCAATGAGAAGGAGAGTCTTGCACCCGTTGCGAAGAGGCTTTCCGAGAAGCTTGGCAAGGCCGTTAATTTCGTCGCGGATTACAACGTTACCGGCGCAGATGCCACCAAGGCTGTTGCCGATATGAAGGATGGCGACGTTGTCCTCCTTCAGAATACACGTTTCAGGGGCGAGGAGGAGACCAAGCCTCAGAAGGCCGGCGAAGGATTCGCTAAGGAACTGGCTGACCTTGCGGATGATTATGTATGCGATGCTTTCGGATCGGCTCACAGGGCTCATGCATCCGTAGCTGTTGTTACCAAGTTCATAACCGAAAAGGGCGGCACAAACGCAGTTGGATATCTTATGCAGAAGGAGATCGATTTCCTCGGTAATGCGGTTGAGAATCCCGTTCGTCCTTTCGTTGCTATCTTAGGCGGTGCAAAGGTTGCTGATAAGCTTAACGTTATCGACAACCTCCTTGAGAAGGCTGATACGCTCATCATCGGCGGCGGTATGGCATTTACCTTCCTTAAGGCTCAGGGCTATGAGATCGGTAAGTCACTCGTTGACGACGAGAAGCTTGATTACTGCAAGCAGATGATGGATAAGGCGCAGAAGCTTGGCAAAAAGCTCCTTCTTCCCATCGATACCGGTATCGCAAAGTCATTCCCGGATCCCATCGACGGACCCATCGATGTAACTTATGTTGATTCCAAGGCTATCCCGGCTGATATGGAAGGCCTTGATATAGGTCCCAAGACCCAGGAACTCTTCGCTGACGCCGTTAAGTCAGCCAAGACCGTTGTATGGAACGGACCCATGGGCGTATTTGAGAATCCCACACTTGCAAAGGGCACGATCGCTGTAGCCAAGGCTCTTGCCGAGACAGACGCTACCACGATCATCGGCGGCGGTGATTCTGCGGCAGCATGCAACCAGCTCGGTTTCGCTGACAAGATGAGCCACATCTCAACCGGCGGCGGCGCCTCTCTTGAGTTCTTGGAGGGCAAGGAACTTCCCGGTGTATATGCAGCTGACGACAAGTAAAATAGCTTGAGTTATGTAAACTAGATAATATACTGATATTTATTATGTGAGGGAGGACTGTGATAAATTCCCGGCAGGGCACTTCGCAGCCCGGTTCTTAGCGAGGTATTTTCGAGCTTAGAACCGCTGAGCGAGGACCGTGAGCGAGAGCGTCCCTGACGGAAATTATATCGCAGGACGACCGGACCAGGAAAACAGGAGGACATAAATTATGTCAAGAAGACGTATAATAGCCGGCAACTGGAAGATGAACAAGACCCCTTCCGAGGCCGTAGAATTAGCCAACACTCTTAAGGATCTTGTAAAGAACGACGCAGTGGACGTTGTTTACTGCGTACCCGCGATCGATATCGTACCCGTAGCCGAGGCGATAAAGGGCACGAACGTTGAGCTTGGCGCCCAGAACTTCTACATTGAGGACAAGGGTGCATACACGGGCGAGATCTCAGCTCCCATGTTAAAAGATGCGGGAGTTAAGTACATCATCATCGGCCATTCCGAGAGAAGGGATATCTTCGGCGAGAATGACATCCTTATCAATAAGAAGGTTAAAAAGGCATTCGAGGCGGGCCTGTCACCAATCCTCTGTTGCGGCGAGAGCCTTGAGCTCAGGGAAGCCGGCGTATATGCCGACTGGATCAAGAGGCAGATCAAGTGGGACCTTACCGGACTTACTTCGGACCAGGTAAAGAACCTTGTTATAGCCTATGAGCCTATCTGGGCTATCGGTACCGGCAAGACCGCTACCGCAGACCAGGCACAGGAAGTGTGCAAGCTCATCCGCGATTACATCGCCGAGCTTTACGATGCCGCTACCGCGGAAGCAGTACGCATCCAGTACGGCGGATCGATGAACGCAGCCAATGCGGCTGAGCTTTTGGCTAAGCCCGACATCGACGGCGGCCTCATCGGCGGCGCGTCACTTAAGCCCGATTTCGGCCAGATCGTTAATGCATAATTTACAGACAGTATGATATGTGACAATTAACATAACTATATAATAGGAAGAAACTCCGTCACCGGCGGAGTTTCTTTCGTATTTACGCGGTTTTGAGCCGCTTTTTTGGATTAATGAATTTTTTTTGAAAAAAATCACAAAATAATGAACCATTTGTGAACCGGGCCTAGTCTTTACTATTGAACAGGTATTTTATGCCTGTCTGTATTGCGAATAGGATAAGGAAAGGTATTAGTAGTAAAGGAGAAAGCTATGGGAAAGATGAAAAGTTGGTTGAAAACCACGATCGCGAT
>JAILJC010000058.1 GCA_024694965.1 Lachnospiraceae bacterium | reverse complement strand
CCAAAGATTTTCCGCGAAGTTCAAAGGCAGGCCTTGTAACCGCCCGCCCGTTCACAAAAACACAGGATGCATGTATAAGTCACTGAAAAAATACACAAGTTTTTGTGATTTTATTGTGTCTGTTTAATATATTTGTCTATAATCGCACCCGTATACACCCTTGCACCCTCTTCATTAAGGTGGGAAGAATCACCGAAATACCTGTTCTCATAGCAGGGGATCTCATCCTCAAAGACGATATCCGGGTTGTCGTTTCTTATCTGGTTTAAGTAGCTTAGATACTCCCTTACATAGCCCTCATTAAGCGCCTCAAAGGAAGCCTCGTTCATCGGCGGCTGCAGCACGATGGTCCTTATGCCGTTTGCGGAACACAGCTTAAGCAGCTTTTCAAAATAATATGTTATGAGAAGATGCTCTCCGTCCCTGTTCATATGCTCATAGTTTGCTTCGTAGTTGACATCGCTGTTACCGTTATCCCGGCCGTAAAGTGCATGCCCCCTGTTTGCAAGCTGTTCATCGTAAAGCATCGTGTTTTTGCTTAACCTGCCCGTAACCTTGGCGTTTATGAGCGCCGGCAGATAGCTGTCGGGAAGCCCCGCATACATGCTTAAGATATCCGCCCTGTCAAAGTCATCAAATACGGCGGCCTCATAGGTCTTTCCCTGAGAATACACCTGCATCGCCTCCTTAAGAGTCAGGTGTTTAAAATACATCGTCCTTGTCTTGTAGTTATCCATATAAGAGTAGTGGAACGGAGCAAACATTATCATTACTTCCTTCGGTGCCCCGTTATTCTTTATGTATTTATCGAGTGTAAAATACATCTCGACCGGGGTCGCACCGCCCACGCCCAAGTTTACATAACTATCCCCCATCATTCCGGGGATCATATCGGCCATCGCTCTCGAATCACCGAGGATCACCGAAGCTTCGCCGGAAGATACGGGCCTTACGCGCCCCTCTTCCACCATCTTTGTATAATGCCACGAAGGGTACTCCTCATCCATGTAACACATCGGGAAAAGAAGAGTAAATCCCTCGATCACAAAGAGCGGGATGAGCATCAGTATGCACTTTGCAAAAAACAGAGCATAACGTTTCATCTAAAACCTCTGATACAAAAATTCCTGCGTTGAAAGGTTGCATGATAAAAGTATCATGATAAACAGGATATAATAAACACCCCATCTTAACGCCGCGGGTGCTCGGTCCATCAGCGAGTAAATTTCACAGTTTTTCTTTTCGCACATTATGTCAACCACTATCAGAATCACGATCGCGAACACGACAACGCAAAGGTTAAGGGTCCCCAGCCCAAGTCCCGTAACGGATCCGTCATAAAGCCATGAAAGCTTAATACCGCTGAATGTACGGGACAGTTCATCGATCGCCCCCGCAAAACTTTCCTGTCTGAAAAACGTCCACGTAACGCTTACCAGAATGAAGGTAAACGCGGTGCATAACACCCTTTTTAATCCGGGATTCGCATCAAGCTTAAACAGCGATGATAGCCTAGCCTTGATCGGCTTACACGCATATCCCGCAACCTGATATATACCGAACAGCAGTCCCCAGATAAGGAAGTTAAGTGTGGCGCCGTGCCATATACCGCTCAATGCAAACACTATCATTATATTAATGTACCTTCGCATATCTCCCTTCCTGCTGCCGCCGAGCGGGATATACAGATAATCCCTGAACCAGGTTGAAAGAGATATATGCCACCTTCGCCAGAAATCGGAGACGCTTACCGCAAGATAAGGCTGCCTGAAATTCCTTATAAGTTCAAAGCCCATGATTCTTGCCGCTCCTATTGCTATGAACGAATAGCCCGCAAAATCACAGTATATCCTGAAGCTGTACGCAAACATGGCAATGAGCATGGGCATGCCGTAAATATTTACACCCTTTACGTATGCTAGTTCGCTTAGAACGTTAGAATCAAGGATATCCAGCCTCGATACGATGACCATCTTAAGGAAGTAACCCCACAGCATGGTAAAAAGTCCTTCCTTGATGCGGATAAGATCGGGACTGTGTTCCTCATCAAGCTGGGGCAGAAAATGCTTGGCCCTCTCGATAGGTCCCGACAATATGCATGGGAAGAATGAAACGAAAAGTGCGTATTTTAAGATATTGTGCTCAGGCTCAACCTCACCCCTGTAGCAGTCTACGATGTATGTAAGCGACTGGAACGTATAGAATGAAATGCCTGCCGGCAGCACAAGCGAAAAATTCATGCCCGGCGCAAGCAGCACGGTAAAAAAGCCCGCGTATTTAAAATAGATGAGGATCGATAAGTTAAGTATGAAACCGAGTGCGACATAAAGCTTCTTCTGCCACGTATCACCGGCGTTATAAACAAGGCGTCCGGCCGACCAGGTTATCACGGTAGATACCATGAGCAGCACGGTGACGGAGGTGTCCTGTGAGGCATAGAAAAAATAGCTGCAAAGCAGCAGCCATACATACCTGTACCTGTGCGGGATAGCAAAATACAGCAGGATCACTATTGGAAAGAATATCAAAAAAGGAAGTGAATTAAACAACATCTTGCCTGCACCCCATCCTTGTAATTCGCCTACGATTGTACTATAATAGGGAAACGTAGTCAATTGAGGTGGAAAATGTCTGATAACAACTCTGTAAAAAAACTGCCTGCTCCGAAGATGAGCAAGGCTGAAGTAAAACGCGAGATAATGGAGTGGGTACTTGTGCTCGAGATCGCCGTCGTTGTCGCGGTCGTCGTGAACATGTTCATCCTGGTAAACGCCGTGATACCTTCGGCATCCATGGAACCCACGATAATGACGGGCGACAGGATATTCGGTAACCGCCTGGCATATAAGAAAAACGATCCCAAGCGCGGCGATATCATCATCTTCAAATATCCCGACGACGAAAGCCAGCTGTTCATAAAGCGTGTGATCGGACTTCCCGGTGAAATGCTTGAAGTAAAGGACGGACGTGTGTATATAGACGGTGCCGACATGCCGCTTGACGAGCCTTATGTCAAGGTTGATGCGGTGGGTGATTACGGCCCCGTTACCATTCCCGAAGGCTGCTATTTCATGATGGGTGACAACCGTAACCAGTCGGCCGACTCAAGGTTCTGGGTACACCCGTTCCTGCACAGGGAAAAGATTCTTGGCAAGGCGGTATTCAGGTATTATCGTGATTTTGGGAAGATTGAATAATGTATTCCGGCTGCACGGCCCTCTTACGGTGGATATACAGGTATATCGCAGCAAAGATCACCATGAATATCGAGAGGAACTGTGATGTCGGAAGTCCCGCGAGGGTTCCCCTTTCAACGTCACCCCTGAAGAATTCAATAATGAAACGGCCCACGCCGTAGAACATAAGATACAGTCCGGATATGATACCGCTGTATCTTACTTTTTTGAACATTATTATAAGGAATATGGCAACCGCAAGGTCAAAGGCCGCCGAAATAAGCTGCGTGGGTATAAGGCTCACGCCCGCAGGCGCAAGACATCCGTCGGGGAAAACAACACCGAAATGGGATGAAGTCGGTTTGCCGTAGCAGCAGCCGGCCATGAAACAGCCTACCCTTCCGAGTCCCTGCGTTATCGCGACCGGAGCCGAAAGCAGGTCCATATAAGTAATAAAGTCAAGCTTTTTTATCCTGCTGTAGATATAGATGGAAAGTATGCCGGTGATTATGCCGCCGTACACGACAAAGCCTTCGGATCCGAGCATGGCAAGCGGAGAAGCTATAAAATCCTTAAAGTTGACCAGAAGGTATAAAAGCTTACCGCCCATGAAACCGAAAATGAGCACGCACATCGCAATGTTTATGAGATGATCCTCGGACAGCCCGCAGCGTTTCGCCATGCGGCCGCCCACCAGTATCCCGAGTACAAAACCCAGGCCTATCATCAGGCCGTAACCGTGAACCGTAAAGGGCCCTATCGAAAACAGATCTATTGCCATAATATTTACCTCTTTCTCTTCATCAGTCTGCTTCTCTGCCGGCTTTCCTTAGGGGGAAGCCAAAATATTTAATCCCGTAGCTTCGGGAAGGCCGAGCACTATGTTCATGCACTGGATCGCGGCGCCGGAAGCACCCTTCCCCAGGTTGTCAAAGCTTGCGTTTATTATGATCCGCTCATCGTTTCCCGTGACATATATCTCCATATCATCGCGGCCCCGCATATCATTGGCCGAAAGGAAACCGCCCTTGTCTTCTTCGGCCCCGAAAGGCTTCACCTTAACAAAGGCTTCACCCTCATAATACGCTGCCATCAGATCCCTCAGTTCCCCGGGGCTTACCTTCTTCTTTAAAAGATGCGTATACAGGGGAAGAGTCACCAGCATGCCGCAGTAATAATCATCCACCACCGGAGTAAAAATCGGAGTATGTTTAAGTCCCGTTACATGCTGCATTTCCTTTAAGTGCTTATGCTGCTGGGAAAGTGCATACTGCCTGGGTGCGTAAAGCTCCTCGCCCTTGCTTTCTCCCTCATACATCGCTATTGCCTTTTTCCCGGCTCCGCTGTAACCCGAAAGCGCACTTACCGTGACAGGATAATCGTCGGGGATCACACCCTCTTTTATAAGAGGATATACCGTCATTATAAATCCTGATGCATAACATCCCGGGACCGCTATCCTCCTGCTGTGCCTTATCTTTTCCCTGAACTCTCCCGAAAGCTCGGGTATCCCGTATGCCCAGCCCGGATCAGTGCGGTGTGCCGTGGAAGCATCTATAAGGACCGTCCTGTCATTGCCGGGATCCATCAGAGAAACCGCTTCCCTCGATGCATCATCGGGCAGGCAGAGGAACGCGATGTCGGCCTCGTTAAGATACTTTGCCCGCTCATTATTGTCCTTGCGAAGCTCCTCGGGAATACGGATGATGTCAATATCATCCCTGCCCTTAAAACGCTCGTTTATACGAAGGCCCGTGGTACCGGCGCTTCCGTCTATGTAAACCTTTGTCATATTTCCTCCTCATAAAAAGAGCTGCGGGCGCAGCCCGCGGCTCCACATAGAACATATTTTATTACATCATATCCTACTATTCAATGATAAATTCACCGACTATGGACTTAAGCTGTTCAACGCACTGCAGGCTTTCCTCAACCAGATCGTTGGTCCTTGAAGTCCTTGAAACCATGTCGGTCGTCTTATCAGCGATATCGGTAACGCCGAGTGTTGACTCTCCGACTGTTGAAGTGATACGAGATATCGCATCGGAGATCTTTGATATCGAATCGGCCAGGTTTATGATCGACTCGTGTACGTCATTCATGCTGCGCTTGAACTCGATAGCATCCGCGCTGTACTGCTCGCTGACATCGGCGAATTCCTGATAATCGTTAAGTACCGTATTTTCAAGGAAGGCCGTCGTTTCCTCAAGACATGAGGTCATGTTGGCAACAGCCGCATTAACTTCACCTACTATACCGTTGATATCGGTAACCGATTTGCTGGTCTGCTCGG
Organism: Lachnospiraceae bacterium; assembly: GCA_024694965.1. Classification (GTDB taxonomy): domain Bacteria; phylum Bacillota; class Clostridia; order Lachnospirales; family Lachnospiraceae; genus UBA2868. Next base: position 32,543 of record JAILJC010000058.1, on the reverse strand, counting down.
CAAGGTGTCCGATCTCGGTCGCAACAACCGCAAATCCGCGGCCCGCTTCACCGGCACGGGCAGCCTCGATACTTGCGTTAAGCGCAAGCAGGCTTGTCTGTGAAGAAATGGACATGATAGCTTCTGTAAGCTCGTTTATCTTGCTTACGGCCTTGCTGCCCTCGATGGCATTCGCCGAACGTATCTTAACGGAATTGTATGTTTCATTGGTCCTGCGTGTTGCATCCATAGTTTTATCACGCAGTGCATTTGCACGTTCCATAACCTCGACACTTAAAGCATCGCCGTTTTCCGACAGGGTCGTGATATCCTTTGCGCCGTTTTGCATATAACCGATGTTTGCGTAAATGCTCTCGGTCGTTGCTGCGGTTTCTTCCATTCCGGCTGCCAGTTCCTGGGTCGTTGCGGAATTGTCGGTACACATATTATTGACAACGTTTGTAACATCCTGCAGCTGGTTAACATTGCCGTCGATCTTGGTGCTCGCATTTTCAATGCTGCCTACCATATTGGCAAGGTTGCTCCTCATAAGCACTACGGCCCTTGCCATGCCGCCTGTCTCGTCATGACGCTTGCACAGTTCATCCGCCCTTTTGCTCTTTTTAAAGTTAAACTCCGAAGTCCTTACGATAACTTCGGTAAGCATTTTAATGGGCTTTACGATCATAAGGCTTAAGATATATGCGATCACGGCACACACAACGAGTACGCCCACCGCAACCAGGATGGCCGTGTTCCTTATCGTATTTGCCTTGCTCATTACCTCGGCCTTTGATACATCACATACGAGCAGCCAGTTGACCTTGATGATGGAATAAGCCGCCAGCCTTTCATCTCCGTTCGGAAGCTTGTATTCAAACAGGCCGCTGTCGCCCTTTGCGTGCATATCAAAGAATTCCTGGATCGTGATATCCTCACCCGAAAGGTAGCCGTTCTGGCTGTACTTAACGAAGCCTTCCTCGGTTACCAGCATGATATTGTTGGTCGTATATCCGTCGATCCTTACGGTATCGAGTATGTCGGCATAATTGGATATCATCTGCACAACGCCGCCAGTCTCAACGTCGATAACATTCTTCTCCGTCTCTGCCATATAAAGAAGCTGTGTGTTCATCTGCGTGACCATCGCCTTCTTAAACCTTGTGATGGTAAGCAGCATGACAACAAAGACCGCAACCACCAAAGATGCGATCACCAGCATCATGATCTTAAAACAAATCGAATTCAGAAAAGAGACCTTCTCGCTGTTCTTTTTTGAAGTATTTGGTTTAACGGCGTTCTTCTTAACGTCGCCTTTTTTTGCATCCGTCTGTTTCTCCATGTTGTACCCCCTTGGAATTGCATGCTTAGTATTAAGATTATACAATAATCTGATTTTTAACGCAATATTTTCGGTAAAATATCACAAACGCTCAGGCGTCTATATCCTCCCAGAACTCAGTAAGCTTTTCCGAGGCCGTCGATATCCTTACCCGCTCGTGATCCTTCCATTCCCTAGGGAAGAGCTTAAGGTACTCGGGAAGTAAGAAACGCTCATCAAGGAGCACCACAACCCCGGTATCGTCAACCGTTCTTATAACGCGCCCCGCGGCCTGCAGGACCTTGTTCATTCCGGGATACCTGTATGCATAATCAAAGCCGTTTAACCCGCTCATCTCATAAGCTTCCTTTAATATGCCGCGTTCCTCGCATACCATCGGAAGGCCGGTACCGACTATGAGCGCACCGATCAGGCTGTCATTTTTAAGATCTATGCCTTCCGAAAAGATGCCGCCCATGACGCAGAATCCGATGAGCGTTCCGTCATTTGTTTTAAATCCCGACAGAAACTCTTCCCTCTCCTCCTCGCGCATATTGCTGCCCTGTTTAAGGAGGCGTCCCGTCCCGTCGTAATGATCCCTTTCAAATATCTCATATACCTTTTCAAGGAAGGCGTGAGAAGGGAAAAACACCATGTAATTTCCCGGCTTTGCCGAGCAAACATCAGCTATATATTCAGCGATCGTTGCATATTCCTTTTCGTTGCGCCTGGTGTATTTTGAGCTTACATCGGCGGCTATGAACAGGCCCCTCTTTTTAGGATCGAAAACCGATTCCGCATACACTTCGTAATCACCCTCGTCGGCCCCGAGCATATCCTTATAATACTTAACCGGAAGAAGGGTCGCGGAAAAGAATATCGTGCTCCTTCCCTTCATAAGCCGAAGCTTTAATGATTCTGAAGGATTGACACACAAAAGCTTTATCATGAAGTCACCTGCTCCGGTATGCCGGCAGTATATCCTGTAATCATCCTCCTTCATGTTGTCATACATGTTAAGGAAATGCCTTACCCTGAAATAAAGGTCGAGCACTTCATCCATATAGGGAAAATGTTCCTGCTCATCAAGGAAGGTTTCAAGGCGGGCCATCAGCTTGTTTAGTGAAAGGATGATGTCGCCTATTTCATCAAGCACCATACAGGACTCACATTCCCTCTTAAGCAAAAGGAGCTTTCTGTTGCACGAACCCAGGGCACGGTTAAGCTTTGGATCCGCCTCCTTTACCACACGCTTTAAAACAAGAAGATCCTCCTTTAAAAGGGCTGCGCTGTACATGTTCATCCCACGCTCCACAAGATTGTGCGCCTCATCGACAAGGAAGATATAACTCTGCCCGGAAGCATCGGAAAAGAATCGTCTTAAATAAACATTCGGATCAAAAACATAATTGTAGTCGCAGATCACAGTGTCCGAAAAAAGGGACATATCAAGACAGAGTTCAAAAGGACATACACGGTGTTTAAGTGCGTACTCTTCGATCTTCTCCCTGGTAAAAGAATCCTCGTGCATGAGCAGGTCGTACATCGCATCGTTTATCCTGTCATAATGCCCTCCCGCACGGTCGCAGGCATCGGGATTGCATTCCGGTTTCTCAAGCGGACATATCTTTTCCTTTGCGGTTATCACTACCGATTTAAGTTTAAGCCCCTGCTCCCTTAATTTATCAAAACACTCGGCCGCCACGGTACGCGTCACCGTCTTTGCGGTAAGGTAAAATATCTTGTCGGCAAGTCCGCCGCCAAGTGCCTTAACGGACGGAAATACCGTGGACACCGTCTTGCCCACTCCCGTTGGAGCCTCAAGGAAAAGCTTGCGCCCGTGATATATTGTCCTGTATACCTGCGAGGTAAGTTCCTTCTGCCCCTTCCTGTATTCGAAAGGAAAATTGACCTTTTCTATGGACTCATTCCTTATCTTTTTAAACTCAAACTCAAAATGAGCCCATCTTTTGTAGCTCTCAATAAGAGAGTCAAACCAGGCGGCTATCTCGCGGTATGTATATGTTTCATGGAAGTATCTTGTTTCAAGAGATATTTGGTTTACATAAGTCATGCGGACCGTGATCTCGGAAAGCTTCTCCTCCTCCGCAAATATAAATGCGTAACACTTCGCCTGAGCAAGGTGCACGGGCTGCGGAGCCTTAAGCCTGTCAAGGTCCATATACAGGGTTTTTATCTCGTCTATGATATAACGGTCATCCTCACTTATTATCCCGTCTGCGCGTCCCTCGATCATTATGTCAAAATCATCGAGTGTTATAAGCTTCTTAAGGTATACCTCGGACTGATAGCCGGGACCCATTCCCTGCTGTATCATGCGGTGTATACGCGCACCTTCTAGCATCAGGTTTACATCCTGTCCCGACTTCCTGCGGTTATCGATATCACCGGTACGCAGCACGAACTCAACGAGGTCGCGCACGGATATGCCGATCGTGTTTCTGAGTGTATTTCCTTCCATATATTTCATTATACCACAATACGAAACGGGGAAGTTTCTGGCACGGGGACGGTTCTTTTGCCAGGCGTTTTTTGTCTGGCAAAAGAACCGTCCCCGTGCCACATGATATGAGTATATCATATATAAGAAAACCGCGGAATAAATCCGCGGTTTCTTAAACACTATATTAAATCTCCCTGTCATCAGCCGACAGCCAGGCGTTTGATCATTCCGTCAAACTCACTATCCTGTCCGCCGTACTTAACGGTGAGGATCTTGGAAAAGTCAAGCCCCAGCACACCGAGCATAGACTTGGCATCGATTATAAAATGATTGTATGAGATATCAATATCAAAATCACACTTCGAGGCCTTCCTAACGAACTCGCCGGCATTATCCAGATCCAACCTTATCCTGCACTCATTCATCATAATAAACACCCCTTCCTCATTAATGATTCCCCCCGGAATTTTGACCCTTCAAAAATACCTCCAAAATTCTTAGATAGCACTTTACACCGAAGATATCACAATGTCAAGAATCAATATATTGTGCCCTCCGGATTAAAAAACACCAACTATTTGTGTATTTTTGTTAAAATAAGCGTTATATTACAGGTGCGATTTATGAAATTTCGACAGCGACTCTCCTGAGACCCCATATGCCACCCGTCGTAATCGTGTATTCTTTTTGGTTAAAACACTGATTTTTCGTGCATCGGTTATCAAAATGTGGTAAAATATTCTGAGCACCCTGTGGGTGTAAATGTAACTATCCGGAGATGAACGGAAATGAACAGGCTCGCGAAGTCCGATATTTGGCAAAAGATAATACGGTCATTCAGGAAGGTGTCTGATTTTACGCTGTTTAAGGTGATCACCGACAGTCTCGAATCACTGCTTCCGGTCTTTCTTGTTAGCGCTTTCGTGCAGGTGTTCATAAACCTTCCGATCCCTGCATATCAAAATGCCATACATAATGCATTCGAAGGCATGCTGTTTACCATTCTTACATATCTTGATTATGCATCATACGGCATGCTCTCCATATATATGTCGCTTGCGATCGCCGACAGCATCAATTCACGCTTCGGCAAGCTGTCGCACAGGCTGCATGTACTCATAACCTCGGCAGCATCTTTCCTCATCCTGTCGGGAATCTTCAACGATACCGAAAACATAAACCTTGATCTTTTAGGACCCAAGAACGTCTTGTGTGCGGTTGCATGCGGACTGGTTTCTTCTTTCATACTTATAACTCTGCTTAACTTAGTCGTATTTAACAACCGCAGATATGTGGACGGCATAAGCATGGACTTTACCACGATACTCATATCTTTATTCCCCATGCTCTTAGTCCTTGAACTCTTCGCCGTTTTTGCGCTGACAATATATTCGCTGGGATATGAAAACCTTTATTCAATGGTTAACGCCGGTTTTACCAACATGTTTTCAAAGTCACTTAACAGTCTCGGCAATATGATCCACTTTGAGATCGTGCAGGATCTTATGTGGGTACTCGGCATCCACGGTTCGGATGCACTCGGCGAAGTTAAATATCAGCTGTTTGATATCGTATTAAGTACAAACGGCGCAGGAAAGGGACTTAATCCCATTCTCTCCGGTGCTTTCATAGATGTGTTTGTACTGCTGGGCGGCTGCGGCTCCACCTGGTCTCTTGTTTTTGCGATCTTAATCTTCAGCAAGCAGAAAAACGACAGGTTTCTTGCAAAGGCTGCATCGGTTCCGATGATCTTTAACATCAATGAACTGATGGTCCTCGGACTTCCCGTCGTGTTCAATCCCGTATTCTTAATACCTTTCCTGCTTGCACCGATAGCTAATATACTCATATGTTATTCGGCCATGTCCGCAGGCCTTGTACCGGCGGCATCCACCGCAATAAATTGGACAACACCCGTCATCCTTGGAGGATACCTTGCCACCGGTTCATTATCCGGTTCCGTGCTGCAGCTTATATGCATAGCTGTCGGTATACTTATATATGCACCGTTCGTTAGGATCAACGATCATATCAAGTTTATGAACGCTCACGAAAAGCTGACCATGCTCGAGGATATCCTCAAGGATTGCGAGAAGAATCGCGAGCCCGTTGAGTTCTTAACACTTGCCGGTGATCCCGGAAAAACCGCAAGGACTCTTTCTGCGGAACTGGCGGAATACATTGATCACGGCGATTTTATGATCTTCTACCAGCCTCAGTATAATTCGGACCACAAGCTCATCGGTGCCGAGGCACTGTTGAGGTGGAATCACGATCAGTTCGGCTGGGTATATCCACCTCTCATCATTGCTCTTGCCGAGGAGCAGGGAAGGCTTACCGAGCTTGAAGAAAAGGTATTCCTTACCGTATTCAAAACTCTCGAGGAGCTGCTTAAATACAAGGAAGACGATAATTTCCATATTTCCATAAATGTCACCGGTATAACCATACAGACCGATGAATTCGAGGAATTCTTAAAGAATCTTCACATCATCTATCCCGGCAAGTGCAGGAATGTGCTCATCGAGATAACCGAGCAGGCAACACTGAGGGTTGATGAAGACTTTATCGCAAGGCTGTCCCGCATAAAGGAGCTCGGTTACACCTTCGGTATAGATGATTTCTCAATGGGTAATACCTCGATCAAATATCTGCAGTCAAACATCTTCGACATCGTCAAGCTTGACGGAGGCATCAGCCGAGATGTATTTAACGCCCGCAGCCGTGAGATCATCTACTCGATCGCACGCCTTACGGAGGGCCTAAACATCGAGACCATCGCCGAGTATGTCGAAACCGAGGAACAGCGCAAGGCTCTTGAGAATGCAGGCTGCAACATCTACCAGGGTTATCTTTACAGTCCTGCCATCCCGCTCGATAAGTTTAAGAAGCTTGTGGAAGCGGGAAATGAAAAGCCCGAAAAGGTTGTAATGCCTTATGAAATAGAAGTAGGAGAATGATAATGAGTAAAGGCTTCAGTGATTTTTTAAAAAAGAAGGATATCATCATATCCGGTAAACGTTATTTTATAGATGCCATGAGTGCGATGGCCAGCGGCCTGTTCGCGTCACTGCTTATCGGTACCATCTTATCTACACTGGGAACACAGCTTAACATACAGGTGCTTACAGATATAGGAGGATATGCCAAGGGCGTTGCGGGACCCGCGATGGCGGTTGCGATAGCATACGCACTTAAGGCTCCGAACCTTGTATTGTTTTCGATGCTGGCGGTAGGAAGCGCAGCCAATACACTTGGCGGTGCAGGCGGCCCGCTGGCTGTATTTGTCATAGCGATCATCGCCACAGAACTTGGCAAGATGGTGAGCAAGGAAACAAAAGTTGACATCCTCGTAACACCCCTTGTTACGATAGGCATCGGCGTGCTTCTCTCGGTACTTACGGCTCCGGCCATCGGTAAGGCGGCAAGCGCAGTGGGACAGCTTATCATGTGGGCAACGGAACTTCATCCCTTCATGATGGGAATGCTTGTTTCAGTCATTGTCGGTATAGCGCTTACGCTTCCGATAAGCTCGGCTGCCATTTGTGCCGCGCTCTCCCTTACGGGTCTTGCGGGCGGTGCTGCTGTTGCCGGCTGCTGCGCGCAGATGGTCGGTTTTGCTTTTATGAGTTATAAAGAAAACAAGGTGTCCGGACTTGTATCTCAGGGAATAGGTACGAGCATGCTCCAGATGGGAAATATAGTAAAGAATCCAAGGATATGGATACCGCCGATCTTAACGTCGGCGATCACCGGCCCCATCGCAACCTGTATTTTCAAGATGCAGATGAACGGTGAAGCGATCGCATCCGGCATGGGTACCTGCGGTCTTGTGGGCCAGATAGGCGTATACACCGGATGGGTTAATGATATAGCTGCCGGAACAAAGGCCGGCATTACCGGTATGGACTGGATCGGACTCATCCTTATCTGCTTCGTACTTCCCGCGGTGCTCACATGGTGCTTCGGTCAGGTGCTTAGGAAGATGGGATGGATCAAGGAAGGGGATCTTAAGCTGGAAGTATGACCCTCATCTGTCGCCGGCACGACATCTTCCCCTCAAAGGGAAGACTATAAGTTACTGAAATTGTATGGGGCGCGGAGTATTCCGCGCTCCGTTATTATTGCGGTTATAAGTTCGTTATCGGTTATATCAAATGCAGGATTATATACCTTAACGTTTTCGGGAGCCATCCGCTCCTTATACCACATTTCGGTCACTTCGTTATCGGGACGCTGCTCTATCACTATATCCCTTCCGCTTTTTACGTTTGGATCTATTGTCGAAGAAGGTGCGCACACATAGAAGGGAACTCCGTAACGCTTAGCAACGGTCGCCACCACCGATGTGCCTATCTTATTTGCCACATCGCCGTTTGCGGCGACACGGTCGCATCCTACAAGAACGGCGTTTATCCTGCCCTCTCTCATAAGTGCTCCGGACATGTTGTCACACAACACGGTAACGTCCATTCCCGCGCTTGATAATTCATATGACGTAAGCCTTGCGCCCTGCAGAAGAGGCCGTGTTTCATCGCAGTAGATCTTAAAGCCGTAACCCCTCTCATGTCCGAGATACATGGCCGAAGTTGCCGTACCGTATTTCGAAGTCGCAAGCTGCCCCGCGTTGCAGTGCGTAAGAAGGCCGTCACCTTTTTTAAGCAGGGTGAGTGCATTTTCCCCTATGCGGCGGCACATATCCATATCTTCGTTAAGGATGGCGAGTGATTCTTCCCGTAAGACCTTTTTAAGCTCGGGGAGTTCAAGATCCTTATTCTCCTTAAGTACCCTTTCCATCCTGTTAAGCGCCCAAGACAGATTGACCGCTGTAGGGCGCGAACTGTTTAAATATTCCTTGTCCTTTACAAACCGCTTAAGGAACTCATCATTGTCGTCCGTATCATACCTTGATGATACAACATACATGCCGATGGCGGCGGCAACGCCGATGGCCGGTGCGCCCCGTACCTTAAGCAGATAGATCGCATCCCATATATCCTTTATATCCGTAAGCTCAAGGATAACCGTCCTTGTTGGCAACAGTGTCTGGTCAATTATCTTAAGGGCCGTTTTTTCGTCGTCAAGATTTACTGTATCGTAATCGAGAATACCTGCCATACCGGGTTCCTCCCAAGATTGTTATTTGTGTGTGTGTATGTTACAATAGTCATACACTTTACGTTCAAAACATTAACACAAATATACCACGGAGCGCAAGAACATGAGTACATTGTGCAGTGAAAACTACAGACATTTTTATAACGCACTTCAGGCCGAAACGGTATCCAGCGACGATATACTTAACCTGGTCCCCGGTGCCCTTGAATATGTAGCCGGGGAGCTGCATATGGGTAAATTTGAAATACGTGTGGAACTTACTCCCACTGCGCAGGAGGGGTCGCCATACATCACATCACGTGTCATGTACGAATCATCCGAAGGCTTCGATCTTATGCCCCACGCAAGGATCATAAAGACGATAGATAAAAGCCGTGTAAGCTTTGCGATCTTTCCCCTCAAGGGATACACATGGAACGAAGAGGAAAAGGGCGCACTCGATCTCCTTATCAAAAACCTGTACATTATAATGGCAAAGTCGAGGCTTACGGAGCTTGTAAGGACACGTCAGCTTACCGACCATCTGACAGCGCTTCCCAATACGACAAGCTTTACCAAATTCGCCATGGAACTGGCGCTTAAAGGTGTTCTTGACCAGTATACGATAGTTTTTTCAAACTTAAGGAACTTTAGCTACATAAACCAGACTTTAGGCTCAAGGGCCGGCGATATCGTCCTTAGGGAATACGGCCAAAGGCTTAAGGACCTGTATTCCCGCGGCGAACTGATCGCCCGCTTCGGCGGTGATAATTTCGTTGCCCTCTTAAAGGACGAAAACGTTGACAAATACCTTGACAGCATAACCGGCATTAACATACCGGTCGCGCTCGGAAACCAGACAAGGACCTTCGCTATCAAAACCCGTTCGGGCATATTCAAGATACCGGAGGCATTCAACAATGTGGGCGAAGCGGTAAGCCGTGCAAATATATCGCTTGAATACTCCAAGCATGTAAGTGATGCGGACAGGGTTTACTTTACCGATACGATAATGGCAAGGGCCAACAGGGAACGTGAGATCATATCACATTTCCGCGAAGCCATCCTCCGCAGGGAATTCAAGGTTTACTATCAGCCCAAGGTAGACCTTACAACCGGCAGGATTTCCGGATGTGAGGCATTGGTACGCTGGCAGAAGGGCGACCAGCTCATACCTCCCATCGATTTTATCCCCGTACTCGAATCCGAGGGCATGATATGTGAGCTTGATTTTTATGTACTTGAAAGGGTATGTGAAAATATAGTGGGATGGCTGGAAAAAGGAATAGCGCCTGCCAGGGTATCCGTTAATTTCAGCAAGCACCATTTAAGAAATCCCAACCTTGTTCATGACATAACGGATATTTTATCCAAATATGAGATCAATCCTTCATATCTTGAGATAGAATTAACCGAAAGCGCAGGCAGTGACGATTATAAGATTCTTTCGCAGTTCACCGATACCCTTAAGGAACACGGCATCGCCACTTCTATCGATGATTTCGGTACGGGATACTCATCCTTAAGCCTGCTTAAGGACTTAAGCATCAATGTCATAAAGATAGACAAATCATTCGTCGATAATATCGCCAGCGAGGATAAGCGGGACAGGATAATACTTCAGTCAATCCTTACTATGATCACGGGACTTGGAATGGGAGTAATAGCCGAGGGATGTGAAGATAAAGAACAGGCCCGGATCCTTAAGGAAATGGGCTGTAATATGATCCAGGGCTTCCTGTTTGACAAGCCTATGCCGGGCGAAGAATATACGAAGAAACTTGCAGAAGGATTTACATATGACATAAATCTGTAAGGCTTAATACTTGCCAAAAGAACCGTCCCCGTGGCAAAAAAAGGGGACGGAAGAACCGTCCCCTTATCTTTTTAATTATCCTGCATTTTGGTAAGCTTCGCGGCCTGGTCGGCTGCGATACACGCATCGATTATCTCCTGGATATCTCCGTTCATTACTTTATCAAGCTTATAAAGAGTTAAGTTTATCCTGTGGTCGGTAACCCTTCCCTGAGGGAAGTTATAGGTACGGATCTTTTCGGAGCGGTCGCCCGTACCGATCTGACTCTTACGAAGTTCCGCCTCGGCATCATGTGCCTTCTGCTGTTCCATGTCATACAGCTTTGCACGCAAAAGAGCGAATGCCTTCTCCTTATTCTGAAGCTGTGATTTTTCAGTCTGTGAATAGATCACTATACCTGTCGGATAATGCGTTAACCTGACCGCCGAATCTGTCGTGTTGACGCACTGGCCGCCGTTACCTGATGCACGCATTACATCGATCCTTATATCCTTTTCATCGATCTGGATATCAACTTCTTCCGCTTCGGGCATAACGGCTACCGATATGGTTGAAGTATGGATACGGCCGCCCGATTCCGTTTCGGGAACCCTTTGTACACGATGGACTCCGCTTTCATATTTCATAACGGAATAAGCACCCTGTCCGGTTATCATAAAGGTCACGCTCTTCATTCCGCCGATACCGATCTCGTCCACTTCCATGGTCTCGACCTTCCAGCGCCTGCCCTCGGCATAATGAACATACATCCTGTATATCTCGGCCGCAAACAGGGCAGCTTCATCACCGCCCGCGCCTGCACGTATCTCAACGATAACGTTCTTGTCGTCATTGGGATCCTTGGGAAGGAGGAGGATCTTAAGCTTTTCTTCGAGCACCTCGACATTCTTCTTGGCGTTGTTTAACTCCTCCTTGAGCATCTCCTTCATGTCGTCATCGGATTCCTCGGCAAGCATCGCAAGCGAATCATCGATGTCCTGTTTACACTTTTTGTATTCCTTATAGGTATCGATAATGGGAGTTAAGTCGCTCTGCTCCTTCATGAGCTTGCGGAAACGCTCCTGGTCGTTTGCAACGCCGGGCTCGTTTAACTCGTTCATTATATCCTCATATCTCATTATCAGGTCGTCTAACTTATCAAACATCTCATCAAATCCTCTTATGTCCCTTAACTACCCTGTCAAGTCCCGCAAGGTCCTTAACCACACAAACGTTCCTGTATCCCTTATCCTTAAGCATCCCTGATACCGCATCTCCCTGATCGAAACCTATCTCAAAAAGGATGCAGCCTCCGGGTATCAGCCACTCATCGGCGCCTTCGATCATGCGCCTGTAAAATAAAAGTCCGTCGTTTCCACCGTCAAGCGCAACGCCCGGCTCGTGATCCTTAACCTCCTCCATAAGTGTCGGGATAACATCACTCCTTATGTAGGGGGGATTGGAAATTATAACGTCAAACCTGCTGCCTGAGCTTACACTGCCTTCCGGCTCCTTATTAAGTGCATCATACAGGTCACCGCACAAAAATACAGCTTCAACGCCGTTTTTTTCCGCATTAAGACTTGCAACCTCAAGAGCTTTTTCGGAAATATCTATACCGGTCCCGTCTATCTGATTCTTATACTTCATGAGACTTATCAGGATGCATCCTGAACCCGTGCACAGATCGAGCACCCGCATACCGTCCCCCGTTTCGATCATCGCTTCCTCGACAAGACATTCGGTATCCTGCCTCGGGATGAGCACGTGTTCATTGACGGCAAAGTCAAGGCCCATGAATTCCTGATGTCCCGTAATGTACTGAAGCGGGACATGCTCACACCTACGCCTTACAAGTTCCAAAAGCTTTTCTGCCTTATCATCTTCCACGGGATCGGTTCCGTGTGCAAGTATATGGTCGCGGCTTACGTTAAGCACATGCATGATAAGGAGCATAGAATCGGTCAGATGATCCGAAATACCCGCTTCATTAAGCCGCCCGTCGCATTCGTTTCGAAGCTCATTTATCGTCATACCGTAAGTCCGAACTCCGTCTGAAGGTAATTACGCCAGTCAAATACCGCATCAACCGCCACCATGGCAACCTCGATCATATCATCATCGGGTTCCCTTGTTGTAAGCTTCTGCAATGCCATTCCCGGAGCCGAAAGTATCCTTACTATGATATTGTCGGACCTGCCGGCAAGGCGAATGATCTCGTATGATATACCCGCGATCACGGGGATAAGGACAAGCCTTAACACCACCCTCATCACGGGATCGTCAACCCTGATAAATACAAACAGTATGACACTTATGATCACTACGAAGAATAAAAAGCTGGTGCCGCATCTTTTGTGCTGCCTTGAAGAAAGCGCCACGTTTTCAACAGTGAGCGGGAGTCCGTGTTCCAAACAGTTAATGCATTTGTGCTCGGCTCCGTGGTACATGAAAACACGCTTTATATCATTAAGGCAGGATATAAGAAGAAGGTAAAGGATAAATATGGCTATCCTTATAACACCTTCGATCACGGCAAGTATCGTATCGTTTACTATCCATCTTCTGATAAGCTGGGATAAAAAGTACGGAAGCAGCATGAACAGGGCGATCGCTATCACAAGCGACAGGATGACCGTGATCGCGGAAACTATCTTCGCTCCGGCACCCGACCCTGCATCGGACTTATGCTCACGCTCGCTTTCATCCTCATAAAAAGAAGACGAATAATTAAGCGTCCTTATACCCAGTATCAGTGAATCCAAAAAGGCAAAAACTCCCCTTATAAAGGGGATCTTATTCAGTATCTTAAAAGGCGCTACGGAATCATACTCCTCTATAGCGACATTTATGCTGCCGCCGGGAGTCCTGACCGCAACCGAATACCTGTCCTTGTTTTTCATCATTATCCCCTCGATAACAGCCTGGCCGCCGATACCCGAGGTGCTTCCTCTTAATGAGGTCTTTCCGAATTTAGAGGAAGCCCGATATGCCGACGAAGGCGGCATATCCTCCTTGTTCTTTTTCATAGTTTACCCTCGACTTAAAAAAAGGGCCAGGGTCAATGCCCCAGCCCTTAAAACCCTTATTTGCTTGCAACTCCGTATTTCTTGTTGAACTTCTCAATACGTCCGTCTATCCTGGCACTCTTCTGCTGGCCTGTATAGAACGAATGGCACTTGCTGCAGATCTCGACATGGAGCTCAGGCTTCGTCGAACCCGTTACAAATGTATTGCCGCAGTTGCAGGTCACGGTTGCCTGCTGGTAATTGGGATGTATTCCTTCTCTCATGATCTCACCTCTTTATAAAATAATCATCTCATATGTTCTTAAGTATGGCTGCCGCTTAAGCCGCAGACAGCTTACTAATAATAACATACCAAACGTACTTATGCAAGCGTTTTATAAAATTCTCATTTTTTTGACGATCTGTACAAAATCGTGGTTGCTCCTGGTACGTACGAACATATCCAGTACCTTTTCAACCGCCTCATCCGCCTTAAGTCCGTTAAGTGCTTTACGGATGATATTGATGGCCTCAAGCTCCTCCTGATCGAGCAGCAGATCCTCACGCCTCGTACCCGATTTCGGGATATCGATCGCAGGGAATACCCTCTTTTCCGAAAGTTTACGGTCAAGTACCATTTCCATATTACCGGTACCCTTGAATTCCTCGTATACAACGTCATCCATCTTGCTTCCGGTTTCGATAAGTGCCGTGGCAAGTATCGTAAGGCTTCCGCCCTCGCGCATGTTCCTTGCCGCACCGAAGAAACGCTTCGGCATATGAAGGGCCGCGGGATCGAGACCACCCGAAAGTGTACGTCCGCTCGGCGGTACCGTCATGTTATATGCCCTTGTGAGCCTTGTGATGGAATCAAGCAGGATGATAACATCCTGTCCGCCTTCGACAAGGCGCTTCGCACGTTCTATAACCATCTCGGACACACGCTTATGATGCTCAGGGAGCTCATCAAATGTCGAATAGATGACCTCGACATTCTTGCCTTCGATGGCCTCTTTTATATCGGTAACTTCCTCGGGACGTTCGTCTATAAGAAGGATGATAAGATGCATCTCGGGATTGTTAAGAGTCACCGAACGGGCAACATCCTTAAGGAGTGTCGTCTTACCTGCCTTGGGAGGTGAAACGATCATTCCCCTCTGTCCCTTTCCGACCGGAGACATAAGGTCCATTATCCTCATTGCAACCGTTCCGCCCGGGCGTTCAAGCCTTAAACGCTCATCGGGGAATATCGGTGTCAGTTCCTCAAAGTTCTTGCGCTTTGCGTGTTCCGCGGGACTTAATCCGTTTATCGTTTTAACAAAAAGCAGGGCTCCGAATTTATCACTGGCTGTTTTAACCCTCGTGTTACCCGTGATTATATCGCCGGTCTTAAGGGAAAACCTCCTTATCTGGCTGGGTGCAACATATACATCATTCTCACCCGGCAGATAATTTTCGCTCCTTATGAAACCGTAACCGTCTGCCAGTACCTCAAGTATTCCGCTGGCTTCCTGGCCGCTGTCAAGACTGCGCTTTTCCTCGGAAATTTCAAGTTCCACGAGCATACTGTCCTTCTCTTTATCGGCCGCATCCTCACCCACTTTTTCACTTTCTGCCTGGGGTTTTTCCTTCTTGGGCGCAGCGGGAGCCGCCTCCTCCTTAATGCTTCCCTCATCGGCCTTTAAAGAATCCTCCTCATCCCGAAGGACCATAGCTTCAATAAGATCAGCCTTTTTAAGGCCGGTAATGCCCTTGATGCCACGTGCCTTGGCAAGATCCTTTAAGACTGCAAGCGCCAGTGTTTCATACTTTGCTCTGTTGTTCATATTCCTCTCCTAAAAAATTAAACACAAAAACAGCTAACAATACAATATTCAACTAAAATTCACCATCGGGATTTAACGCGAAGTGACATATGTGTTACATTGAATCAACAACTATAGGTATTAAAACACATTTTTTTATCAAATGCAATACATGAGATCATTATAATTTAAAAGGCAGGTCAATGACCTGCCTTTTGTTAATCGCAATGATTATTTCTTATTTACGGTATCCTTTAAAGCCTTACCAGCCTTAAACTTAGGAGCCTTGCATGCAGCGATCTTGATCTTAGCGCCTGTCTGAGGATTCTTACCTTCCCTGGCAGCCCTCTTGGTAACCTCGAATGTACCGAAGCCTACAAGCTGAACCTTGTCGCCCTTCTTAAGGGTCTTAGCGATCGTCTCGGTGAAAGCGTTAAGAGCAGCTTCCGTATCCTTCTTTGACAATCCTGCCTTCTTAGCCATAGCTGCAACCAATTCTGTCTTGTTCATAATGATTCTCCTTAATTTTTATTTCAACGACAAAGCCGTTGATGTTTTTAATGACCCACTCATTATAGCACAAAAATCGCATAATACAAAGGGAAAGGCGCATTTTTTCCAACTTTTTCACACATATGGCTTATCAACGTTGATGACCGCGTACAGATTGCCCGGAAGTTCCGAAACCCTGTGTTTTATCGTATCCACGATCGTGTCGTCGCTTAATCTTAGTCCGTGCGGGATCACAAGATCAAAGATAAGGTTTGTATGCGTCGAACCCTGTACCATCCTGAAATCATGAATGGCAAGCGAGGGATCGATGTTTTTTACTATTATACCTATATAGTCGCGCATCCTTGAGGTAACGGAATCATCCACGACAACCGGGTCCATATGGATGGTGCATTCGCAGTTTAAAACCTCACGGAGCTTGCGTTCGATATTGTCGACAGAATCATGCGCCTCCACGATGCTGCTGTTCGCGGGAACTTCGACATGCAGGGATATCATGCTCCTTCCCGGTCCGTAGTTATGGATGATAAGGTCATGCATCCCAAGAACATCCTTCTGTGCCAGCACATACTTTTCAATGACTTTGACATATTCGGGATCCGGCCTTACTCCAAGCAGCAGATCGACCGTAGCCTTGACCGACTTAACACCCGAATAGATGATGAACACCGAAACCACAAGTCCGCACCATCCGTCCACGAGCATCCCGGCATATTCGTATATGATCACCGAAATGAGTACGCCTGTCGTTGCTATCGCATCGGTAAAACTGTCGACCGCGGTCGCACACATCGTAGGCGACTGAACGCGGTCTCCGAAGCGCTTGTTATAAAGATACATATATATCTTCACACCTATGGAAATCTCAAGGCACAAAAATACCGATTTCGATGTGTAGATATCAACGGGATCGATTATCCTTGTAACGGAGGTCTTACCCATTTCAACACCCAGCACGATGATTATGATGGATATTATGAGTCCCGCGACATACTCTATCCGGCCGTGGCCGAAGGGGTGCTCGGGATCGGGCTTACGCCCTGCCATCTTAAAGCCGACAATGCTTATGAGCGATGATCCGGCATCGGATAAGTTATTTACCGCATCGGTGATTATCGCAATAGAACCGGACATCATGCCGATAAAGGCCTTGACGCAGCACAGCAGGACATTGAGTATGATGCCCATGCCGCCGCATACAACGCCGTAACCCTGCCTTACCTTCTCATCAGCGGTATCGTTATAATTGTTTACCAGAATCCGTATCAGAAGACTGACCATCGTTTCCCTCTAACAATCCATCTATAGTTTCGTATATCTCATCCCTGCCCTGTTTTGACAAGGCGGAAAACGGGATTATAAGTGTGCCCTTCTTACACTTAAGCTTATCCTTTATCAACTTAACGTTTTTATTAACCTGGCTCCTGTTTATCTTATCAAGCTTTGTGGCTATTATGATAGGATCGTAACCGTTACTTACTATCCAGTCATACATGAGCACGTCATTACTTGAAGGTTCGTGCCTTATGTCTATAAGGAGGAAGACCGCTTTAAGCTGCTTTGACGACCTTAAATAACGCTCGATCATCTTTCCCCATTTTTCCTTTACCTCTTTGCTTACCTTCGCATAACCGTAACCGGGAAGATCGACAAAATAAAGCTCTTTGCTTATATTGTAGAAGTTGATCGTCTGGGTCTTTCCCGGCTGCGCCGAAGTACGCGCCAAAGACTTGCGGTTCATAAGGGCATTTATAAGGGATGATTTTCCGACGTTGCTCTTGCCCGCAAATGCCACTTCGGGAAGCGCATTATCGGGGAGCTTGCTGGTTATGCCGCATACGGTCTCAAGCTCTGCGCTCTTTATCTTCATGACCTGCTACCCCTTGCCCTGCCTGTCCGGGCCGGACGTTCCTTCTTTACAAGGGCTTCCTTAAGCACATCCTCCATGGTCTCTACATACACTATCTTAAGGCCCTTTAAGATCTCATCACTTATCTCGGCTATGTCCTTATCGTTTTTCTTCGGAACAAGCACCGTCTTTATACCGGCATTCTTTGCGGCCAGCGTCTTTTCTTTAAGCCCGCCAATGGGAAGCACCCTGCCCCTAAGCGTTATCTCGCCCGTCATCGCAACGTCTGCCCTTACCGGTATCCCGGTAACAGCGGAATAGATGGCTGTTGCCATCGTGATGCCCGCGCTCGGTCCGTCTTTAGGAACCGAACCCTGTGGTATGTGAATATGTATATCGTGCTTTGCAAAGTAATCGGCCTTTATGCCGTTCTTCGTACTGATGGACCTTATATAACTTACGCCTGCCTGTGCCGATTCCTTCATCACGTCGCCAAGCTGTCCCGTGAGCTTAAGCTCACCCTTGCCGGGCATTACGTTCACTTCGATCTGTAAGGTATCGCCGCCCACTGCTGTCCATGCAAGTCCTCTTACGATGCCGACTTCGTTTTCCTCGTTTGCCTTATCGTATTCGTAACGCGGCTTACCGAGGAACTTTTCAAGGCCCGCGGGCGTTACCTTTATGCTCTTTTTGCCGTCCGTTAATATCTCCTTTGCGGCCTTGCGGGCTATCTGCCCTATCTTGCGCTCAAGGTTCCTGACGCCGGCTTCGCGTGTATATCCGCGTATTATAAGTTCAAGAGCCTTGTCGGATATGGTAAGCTGTCCGTCCTTGATACCGTTCTTTTCAAACTGTTTATGTATAAGGTGCTCCTTTGCTATATGCACCTTTTCGTTTTCCGTATAGCTTGATACCTCGATTATCTCCATCCTGTCAAGCAGCGGCCTTGGTATATCCGATGCGGAATTGGCGGTTGCTATGAACAGTACCTGCGAAAGATCGATCGGAAGCTCAATGTAATGATCCCTGAACTTATTGTTCTGCTCGCCGTCGAGTACTTCAAGCAGGGCCGATGCGGTATCGCCCCTGTAATCGCTGCTCGTCTTATCTATCTCATCAAGCAGGAACAGCGGGTTCTTGACTCCCGCGTTCTTAAGCCCCATGGCGATCCGTCCGGGCATCGCTCCCACGTAGGTTTTACGATGGCCCCTTATTTCAGCCTCATCCCTGATGCCGCCTAAGCTTATCCTTACGTATTTCTTGTCAAGCGCCCTCGCCACCGACTTGGCGATACTCGTTTTACCCGTTCCGGGCGGACCGACAAGACAGACTATCGGAGAGTCACCCTTCTTTGTAAGGTTCCTTACCGCCAGGAACTCAAGCATCCTTTCCTTAACCTTCTCAAGTCCGTAGTGGTCCTCCTCGAGTATGCGTTCCGCTTTCTTAAGATCCCTGTTATCCTTGGACATCTTATCCCAGGGCATCTCCAGCAGGGTTTCGATATACGCCCTGATAACGCCGCTTTCGGATGAATAAAACGATACTTGACTCATCCGGTCAACTTCCTTTTTAAGCTTGTCCTTCACTTCTTTTGAGGCTTTCAGCTTATCTATCTTCTCAAGATATTCCTCTTCATCGGTAAGGGAATGACCCTCGCCGAGTTCATCCTTTATAGCCTTTAACTGCTCGCGCAGGATGTACTCTTTCTGATTCTTATCAACCCTGTCCCTTACCTGCTCCTGAAGGTCCTGCCTTACCCGAAGGATATTTATCTCGTTCTCAAGTATCGCGCAGAAAACAACAGCCCTCTCCCGCTCGCCTGCAGCTTCAAGCAGCTTCTGCCTGTCAAACGCGGTCATGGGAAGATGTGCCGCATACATATCCATCAGATCCGCAAAGGATATCCTGGATACCTTGCATTTGCTCAATATCTTTTCAACCTTGGGATTGTACTTAAGATAGTCCTTCATGGTAGCCATGAACGACTGGATGACCGCAACCTTCTCGGGATCGGTTTCGGACTCGTAACCCGAAGCATCCTTGTCAACGATCGGCCTTATCGTACCGATAAGACACTGATCCTGCTCGTCAATATTCTCGATCCGGCCGCGCCTTATGCCCTCGACCAGAACCCTTATTGTTTTGTTTGGAAGCTTTAAAACCTGCTTAACTGCACAGATACAGCCAACCGGATAAGGATCGAGCGGTCCGTCGGGACCGTCTTCGGATTCCCTGTTCATTACGATAAAAACCTGCTGATCCTTCTGTACCATCGCGCGCTCGATCGCACTGATGGCACCGTCCTTGGCTATGTCAAAATGTATTATCATCCCCGGTATCACCGCAAGACCCCTTACGGCTACCAGGGGGATATGCTTCTTATATGCTCGTACCGACATTTATTCAGCCTTCTTTAATTTACGACCCCTTCGCATGATGAGCGGCTCGCTTTCGCCGTCGACTGCGGACCCGGTGATCACGACCTTATCGATCCTGCCGTCCGAAGGTATCTCAAACATAAGCTCTAACATGAGCTTTTCAAGTATGGAACGAAGTCCCCTTGCACCGGTCTTTCGCTCGTGCGCCTTCTTCGCTATCTCCCTTACGGCCTCGGGCTCAAACTTAAGGTCAACGCCGTCCATTTCAAAAAGCTTCTCGTACTGCTTGATTATCGCATTCTTAGGTTCGGTGAGCACCTTAACGAGCGCATCCTCATCAAGGCCTTCAAGCGAAACCCCGATAGGAACACGGCCCACAAACTCGGGGATGATGCCGTATTTAACAAGATCCTCGGGCTGAACCTGACGCAGGAGCTCGTTGACATCGGCTTCCTTGCGGTTCTTTATCTCGGCGCCGAAACCTATCGATGTTTTGTCAAGCCTGCGCTCAACTATCTTGTCAAGTCCCTCGAAAGCACCGCCGCAGATGAACAGTATGTTTGTGGTATCTATCTGGATAAGCTCCTGATGCGGATGCTTCCTGCCGCCCTGCGGAGGCACCGAAGCCTGCGTACCCTCGATTATCTTAAGCAGCGCCTGCTGAACGCCCTCACCCGAAACATCACGGGTAATGGATACGTTCTCGGACTTCCTTGTTATCTTATCTATCTCGTCTATGTAGATGATGCCAAGCTCGGCCTTCTTAATATCGTAATCGGCCGCCTGGATGAGCTTTAAGAGTATGTTCTCAACGTCCTCACCGACATAACCGGCTTCGGTAAGTGCCGTAGCATCGGCTATACAGAACGGTACGTTTATGATCTTTGCAAGCGTCTGTGCCAAAAGGGTTTTACCCGAACCGGTGGGACCTATCATTATGATGTTGCTCTTCTGCAGGTCAACATCCGAATCCTCCTTGGCAGTAACCCTCTTGTAATGATTGTATACGGCAACAGAAAGGACCTTCTTTGCTTCCTCCTGTCCGATAACATTCTCATCAAGGAACGCTTTTATCTCCCTCGGCTTTAAAAGGTTGATGTGCAGGCTGGCATCACCGCCCGCCCCTTCTTCATCATAGGCATCCTCGCCGAATTCGTCCCTTATTATGTCCATGCATATCTCAATGCACTCGTCACAGATATATGCACCCGCCGGACCTGCGATAAGCTTGCGCACATGATTCTCCGGCTTGTTGCAAAATGAACATCTTATACGATCATCTATCCTTCCAGACATTACTTTACCCCTTTTTGTTTATTTACTACACCCTCGTCGCGATTATCTTATCAATAAGGCCGTAATCCAGTGCCTCCTGCGCCGTCATCCAGTTATCACGCTCGGTATCCTGCGCGATCACCTCGATAGGCTTACCCGTATTCTCGGAAAGGATACGGTTTAAGTTGGCCTTCGTACGGAGTATCTGCTTGGCTGCGATCTCGATCTCGGTCGCCTGCCCCTTCGCTCCGCCGAGAGGCTGATGGATCATTACCTCGGCGTTGGGAAGAGCAAAACGCTTGCCCTTTGTGCCGCCTGCGAGCAGGAACGCTCCCATGCTTGCTGCCATACCCATGCAGTAGGTGGCAACATCGCACTTAACGTAATGCATTGTATCGTAGATCGCGTATCCGTCGGTAACCGAACCGCCGGGACTGTTTATATAGAAGTGGATATCCTTGTCGGGATCCTCCGCTTCAAGGAACATCATCTGCGCCACAACAAGGCTGGCCGTCGTCGGATTGACCTCCTCGCTGAGCATTACTATACGCTCCTTTAAGAGCCTTGAAAAAATATCATATGAACGTTCGCCGCGGCTGGTCTGTTCAATGACTACAGGTACTAAACTCATCATTTACTCCCCTTTCGGATATTATTTCTTGCTTTCCTTTGCGTTATCAACCACAAAGTCAACTGCCTTCTGGATCTTAAGATCCTCGATTATCTGCTCCTTCTCGTAGTCACCGATGAGATCCTTAAGCTTGTCGGCCTCCATCTGATATGACTCTGCCATCCTGGCTACTTCCTTATCGTAATCCTCATCGGATACCTCGAAGTTCTCCTCCTTGGCAACCGCTTCAAGCACGAGCCTTGACTCGATGCGCTTCTTTGCGCCGGGCTTCATCTGCTCAAGGAACTTGTCAGCATCCATTCCGGTAAACTGGAAGTACTGCTCAAGAGTAAGTCCCTGCTGCTGAAGACGTCCCGCATAATCCTGAGCCATCTGGCGTGTCTGGGTATCGATCATCGCCTCGGGGATATCCATCTTGGAATCATTTATGATAGCCTCGATAACGGCATCCTCTTTCTTGTTCTTGGCCTCAGCTTCCTTCTTCTCGGTAAGCTTCTTTTTAACATCTTCCTTATATTCGTCAAGAGTATCGAACTCCGAAACCTCGCTTGCGAATTCGTCGTCAAGCTCGGGAAGCTCCTTCTCCTTTATCTCATGTACGGTTACCTTAAATACGGCATCCTTACCCTTAAGCTCCTCGGCATGATAATCCTCGGGGAAGGTAACCTTTACTTCGGTTTCCTTGTCAATCTCGGCGCCGATGAGCTGCTCCTCGAAGCCGGGAATGAAAGCTCCCGAACCGATAGTCAGGGGATAATTCTCACCCTTGCCGCCTTCGAAAGGCTCACCGTCAACAAAGCCCTCAAAGTCAATGATGGTCATGTCCTTATCCTTAACGGGCCTGTCCTCAACGGAGATGGTACGTGCATTGCTCTCACGCTCCCTGTCTATCTCCTTGTTTATATCCTCCTCGGTAACTTCGGTGTCGATCTTATCGATCTTGACTCCCTTGTATTTGCCGAGTTCAACTTCGGGCTTTAACGCAACCTCAGCGGTAAATATGAAGGGCTTGCCCTTCTCGCACTGGGTCACCTCGATCTTGGGCTGGCTTACCACCTCGATCTCCTTATGCTCCGAGATCTCCTTCTCGTATGCGTCGGGGATAAGAGCGTTTGCGGCATCCTCATAAAATACCTCGGGACCGTACAGCTTCTCTATCATCTGCTGGGGAACCTTACCCTTGCGGAAGCCCGGAACGCTCATCTTATTTTTGTTTTTCTTATAAGCCTGCGTCATGGCCGCTGCAAACTCCTCGGCCGTTGCTTCTATGGTAAGCTTCGCCATGTTATGTTCCAATTTTTCAACCTGTAAACTCATTACTAAAAAATCCTCCTAATCCTTATTGTAAAGCAAGAAACACTTCATCCGCTTCTCATGATCAATCATACGGAGTCAAGTATAACACATGTATTTCCCAAATGCCAGTATTAGTTGGCGCTTTGCACGGTATTTATGTATGTCCGTTGATGACTCTTATATCGGTGATCGCCACCATATCTCCGGTGACGGCCGCATATACCCGCTCCTTATCATCGAGCAGGGTGGTCGTGCTCTCTATCTTTATGCCCTGATTTTCGGTCTTTAATACGATCCTGTTACCCTTCCTTTCAAAGGTCACGGTACACTCGACGCCTTCGCTGTTTAATTCCTTCCAGCGGTCCCAGCCCGGGAAATCATCCGTCTTTTTCATGACGAACCTGTTGTTTGCATAGTCATTAGATCCGTTGTCCTCACCGTTTAACTTGATCATGATATACTCGCGGTATCCCGGTCCGTCCACCATTCCGTTTTCGGAATAAAACAGCACAAGGTACGGGCAGTGCCAGATAAAGCTCGAACCCGGCAGGCTCACGGTATGGAAAACGAGCCTGTGCCTGTTTGTTATCTCCATGCCCTCCGTCGAAGCCGAACGATTCCTGTCTATCTGTACATTTTTAAGATCGGATTCCAGATGATCGATGTAGCTTATCTCATCCGCTATCCTCTTAATATCATCAATGCCTGTCTTTTCGCCCGTGGGTTCGACCTTGATATTCTTTAACCTGCAGTGTTCCCCTGTAAGGCCGATGTAAACCGACTTCGAACCGTCCGCAAGCGCGACCGTGATCTCCTTCGTATAATGCGGTCCCGTCATCTTAAGCTTCATATGATCTTCATACCTTGAAGCAATGATCTCGTATTTTCCGGCGGATGTACTGTCATCACCGTCCTGTGCCGTTCCCGTTTCAGCGCATTCGTTTACGACCATCTTACGCGCCGCGGTGGTTATCATATGATCGTCAAACCATACCTCACCGTATTCAAGATAATGGTATTCACCGATCGTCTTACGGTCGCTGTGGATCCTCTTGTCAAAAGAATCAAACAGGACGATCGAGGGCGCGCTGAAGACTTCGGGATCGTCCGTATCCCTGTAACATTCAAACGTTATCCTGCGCTCATCCGACTCCACATCTATACCGCGCGAAACAGTATCCCTGTACTGACCGCAGACAAGAGCCTTCTCAACTTCGACCGAACTTTCTGCGGACTTTTCTCCCTGTCCCGAATCGATTATCTTTACCATGATCTTTGCAAATTCGGGATCGAACTCTTCACCCGCACCGCGAATAAAGGCTTCCCTTACCACAAAATCAGGGCGCGGATCGCGGTACCTTTTTTTGGACATCTTGGTAACATAGGCATCCGCGACTCCGATCATCCTTGCTATCTCGGGTATCTCTTTACCCTTTAAGCCTTCCGGATATCCGGTGCCGTTATACCTTTCATGACTGTAATATGCGCCCTGCGAAAGATACGGATATTCGCTTATGCTTGATAATATCTCCCTGCCTATGAGCGGCTTTTTGCGTATCGCTTCGTAATCCCACTTGTCGGGATCGCTCTCTTGCTTTATTACCTTATCCGGAACTCCTATCATTCCCACATCATGCAGCAGCGCTGCGTAGTATACCTTACGGCATTCCTCGTCATCCTTGCCGCTCATCCTCGCGATCATTTCCGCATATCTCGCAACCTTTACGGAAGTGCCCTTGGAATAATCATCCTTCTTCTCAACGGCTGAGACAAATGCCGTCGCGGTCTGATCGAAAAGCTTAAGCAGATGCTCTTTTTCTCCCTGAGCATTCTTAAGTTCAACCTGATGCGCCTGAAGTACCACGTTGTTTATATCAACATACGTAAAAATGAAAAGCGAAATGGAAACCGCCACCATTGACATATTCACTATGGATATGCCGTAGGCAAATATCTGCAGGATCCCGCATGCTATCGGCACAAAAATGTACAGAATGAGCGAGATATAGATGAGCTTTCTGAACACGTTTTTGTACTGCCGGATAACGGTATACTGAAGCAGCGGACAGAGGACCGGGATGATGTAGGCTATAAGGAAACCGTTTCCCCTGTGGTATGTGTTTGTCTCGTCAAAATAGTAGTACAGGCCGGTGAATGCCGAGACAACCGCAAGGACCATCCCGATCCCGGCCGCAAAGCCGATGACCTTAAGCCTTCGCGGTACCGTATCAAACCCGCCTTCGTGAGTCAGCCAGTCCATAAGATAAGTGTTAAAGCCGAGCACTATCCCGGGGGTAAGGAAGAATACCATGAAGTTGCTCAGCCTTACCATTATGTATGCCTTATGTCCCGGGACGCCGGCATAGACATACGCAAGCCTGTCAAACCACAGAAGAAAGAATGCTATTAAAAGCATTGCGATTATGATCCTTCTGCGGCTCTTTGAGATAAAGCGGGTAAATAAAAGCAGCAACGCCATTATCCCGCATGCTCCGCAAAGGAAGAGCATGATATTAAGTTGTGATCCTCGTATCAGTTCAAACATACAACCGTATCTCTCCGATCATGCAGTACTTACTTGTGAATGATGAAAAACGCATTAAGTTTCTCAAGCAGTTCTTCCTTCTTTATCGTCTTTAAAAAATACCCTTCGGGCTTTAGTTCCACCACGGCCATAACGCTTTCCTTGTCGCCTTTTCCCGTCAGGAATATAACGGGTATGTCCTGTGTCTCGGGATCGCTCCTTAACATTTCAAGCACCTGCGGGCCGCTCGTTACCGGCATCTCATGATCCAGCAGGATGAGATCGGCCTTATTCTTGCCAAGCCACTTGATCGCCTGCAGGCCCGAATTCGCCATTGCGACCTTATACTTATCCTTAAGCCATTCGCGTACAAGCTTAAGATATGACGGATCGTCATCCACGATAAGGATGCTCTTCTTAAAGTCACCCGCCTCAACCTTCTTTAAATACTCCGTAACAGTCCTTGCAAACTCCACATTGTCGACTGGCCTTGTAAAGGTTTCATGTATCAGCGAATGCGGTATATTTTCGTTTATATATTCAATATCACGCGCCTCGCCGACCACTATCATCTGAAGGTCGTTATCCTCCATGTTTTCTGCAATAAAATGAAGCACATCCTCGCGCGGTCTTTCTTCATCACCAAGACAGAGCGTTATCAGGGCAGAATCACGAATGTACTTGTTTAAATCATCTATGGTGCACGGAACAAAAATACAATCCGTTCCCGTATCCTTAACCTTTTTTATGAGTACACGGGCTATAAATGATTCTTTCTCGCCTGTCACTATCATCCTGTTTTTTGCCATTGCATGTCCTCCCACTTATATCACTGTTTTATCAGTGCTTCCATTCCGTCCCAGTCAAACGCATCCAGCATCTTTGCAAGCTCTTTTATCCTGATCTCATCTTCCTTCGGAAGCGCATAGCCGTCAAGCTGCTCAAGTATCATCTCCACCGAATCGTAATCCATCTGAGGTATGACATCGGAAAGAGCTTCATATGCACTCTTAAGCTCCTCCTCGGGTATCATCTCCTTATCCTCGCTGCCGCCCTTATCCTTAAGGCCCGAAAGCTTTTCCTTAAACGCCAGATAATCCGATAATAGTTCTTCGTTATTTACGTTTATGAATGCCTTGTCATTCCTGTTTCCCGCATCCTCAAGCACCGCGGCTTTTTCGGAAAGCCCGGCCGCGCCGATTATCCTTGCGGAACTCTTTAATGAATGCACCTTTATGGTGTACAGCCTTATATTTCCGTTTTCGTATGCGTCCCTTATGACCCGCGCATTCTCATCTATCGTATCAAGGAACATGTTAAGCGAGAATATGTAATTGGAGATACCGCCCGAATTGGCAATACCCTCTTCCGCTTTTATCCCTTCGGTATCATATATCCACTTAAGCTCATCCGGCATTTGTGTTACTTCTTCCACGGCATCTTCCTTACCCGGTTTTTTCATCATCTCTTCGGGAAGGTGTTTCATGATCGTCTTCTCAAGAGTCAGGCTGTCCACGGGTTTTGCGAGATAACCGTTAAATCCCTTTGACTTGTAGAAGGCTTCACCCAGAGCCGCATTTGCTGTAAGCGCATACACCGGCAGATCGGGATCGGTCTCGCGGATCTTTTCAACGGTCTCAACACCGTCCATTCCCGGCATCATATGATCCAGAAGAACGATATTGAACCTGGTCTCCTTTATCTTCTCAAGGCACTCCTCACCGCTTGTCGCCGTCGTCACGAATACCCTCGTTGCCTTTAACAGTCCCTTGATGACGTTTAAGTTCATGGGCGTATCGTCGACAACAAGAATGTCGGCATCGGGCGCTATGAACTGCGGAACGTACGGTCCGGAGGCAGCGCTCTCGTCATGCTCCTTAAAGATACCGATCGGTGTCCTGTCAACGATCTTCTGCGATACCGTGAAAATGAACTCGGAGCCTTCGCCGTATACGCTCTCACAGGTAAGATCCCCACCCAAAAGGAGAGCAAACCTCCTTGATATGTCAAGCCCCAGGCCCGTGCCCTGTATACCGCTGTTCTGCTTCTCATCAAGACGTTCATATGCCGTGAAGAGCTTATCCATATCCTCTTCCTTAATGCCTATACCTGTATCCTTTACCGAGAAGCGGAGCTTACATACATCATCTTCCCTCTCGTCCATCGAAACACAAAGCGCAAAGCCGCCCACCGCGGTATACTTAAGCGCATTTGACAGAAGGTTAAGTACTATCTGTTTGATCTTTCCCGCATCACCGAACAGACGGACAGGAAGCAGCTCATCGATCACTACATCAAACACCAGCTCCTTCTGCGTACTTTTCATCCTTATCATCGACACGACGGACCTTAACATTTCCTGAGAATCATATTCCTGTTCGACAAGGTTCATCTTGCCGGATTCGATCTTGGACATGTCAAGTATGTCATTTATGAGCGAAAGCAGAGATTCCGAAGCATTGCGGATATCAAAGGAATAATTCATCATCGACATGAAATATCCCTTCGGAACACCGGTCGCGTCTTCCCTCAAGGCCATCTCGTTCATTCCCATGATGGTATTTATGGGAGTGCGTATCTCATGAGACATGTTGGCAAGGAACCTGGTCTTTGCGCTGTTTGCCCGCTCGGCCTCATCCTTTGCCGCCCTTATCTCGGCATATTGTTTGCTGATGACCGTGCTCTTTAACACACGCCATACTATGATGCCGCCGAAGGTCGCGAAAAGCAGTATCACAAACAGCCTGAACAGAGGAATTTCGTTAAGCTTTGCCTTCTTTTCTATCTTAAAGCTTTTATCGTAAAGCAGGATGTTGCCCGATCCCGAAAGGACTTTTATGTGAAGAACGTAATTACCGAAATCAAGTCCCGTGAATTCTATGGGCTTAAGGCCGCTCCTTAAAACCGTGATCCCCTCGTTTTCCCTTCCTTCCATGTACACGCTTACCTGCGGATTCGAAAGGGTATAATCAAGCACGGACGCTGTTATGCTGATCCTCTCATCCGTGGAAGGAAGCCTGTACACACCGTTCTCATCGGGAAAGATCTGTTCGTCTCCGAAATAGACGGAACTGATCTCAGCCCTGACCGGTATCTCCTCTTCCATAAGATGCCCCGTGTTTACCATGCATACTCCGTTACGTCCCGAAACAAACAGATATCCGTTGTCATAATCGCTGTACGAATTGGATGTGGGAGTTCCGGCAAGGCCGTTCTCAACCTTATAAAGCCTGTAATCCGATATCTTATCCTTAACCATTTCATCGGCATCGACCACAAAAACGCCGCAGGATGAAACGACCCAGATATCCTTATTGTCTTCGACATACATATCGTAATTGTTGTTGTACGGGAAGGTGGTCACCTGTTTGAGCGCGCCGTTTTTCAGATACTCAATTGAATTCGAGGTAACGACCCAGTACATATCCCTGACATCATCCCTTATTATCCTCCGCACTACATCGCTTAAGAGTCCGTCATCCCTTCCTATCCTCGTAAGACCGTTTTCCTGTAAAAGATAGATACCGTCGCCGTCTGTTCCCACAAATATATCGTTGTTCTTTCCTTCCGCCACGGTAAGGAAGACCGTATTTTTGACTCCGTCCTTTGCACCGAATTTCCTTACCACCTTATCGCCCTTTATTACGGCAAGGCCGCCGTCCGTTCCCACTAAAATGCTTCCGTCCTTCTGGACATCTATACACCTTACGGCATTATCCGGCATTCCGTCACCTGTGGTAAAGCTGAATATGCTCCCGTCCTTTGAAAGACGGATAAGCCCTTTTCCGTTGTTAAAAGTTCCTATCCACAGTTCCCCGTTCTTACCTTCCTTTATGCAGCGGATCCTTGTATCGCGAAGAAGTTTGACGATCGGAAACTCCAGGTCATTATAGTTATTATCTATTATATGCAGGCCGCTTTCGGTTCCCACATATAAAAGACCGTCATAAATGCAGGAAGCATTGACTACCTCGCGAGGCAGTCCCGCTTTTGAATTAATATCGACAAAGCTGTTCGCGACAAGCTTCATAACACCCTGTGTAGATGAAGCAAACCACATATTTCCCTGAAAGTCGGAGGTCATCATCTCGATACCGCTGTTAAGCGGGATATCGGTGATCACACGGAACTTTGAGTCTTCGTCAAAGTAACCCGTACCGCTTATGGAAGAAATCCATACCCTGCCGCATTCATAGCTTATCCAGTGTGCGCCCGTAAGAGGTGCCGTAGATAAGTGCTCCATGTGTTCCGCCAGGTTTCCGAACTCACCGTAGTATACGACATCATTCTCGGTACACAGGTACAGTTTGTTATCGTGCTCGGGATCGACCATGATCGTAGAGATCTTCGCCATATCAAGCTCGTCGTTTGAATATATTCCGGAAACCCTGTGATCAAGGATCCTGAATACAAGGCCGTTCTTCGTCTGCCCGTATATAGTACCTTCCTTGTCGGAATCAAGCTTTAAGACACGCTCATCGTTAAGCCTCTCATGATCTATGATATGTATCTGCATTTCGGGATCGGCGTAGCAGACGCCTGCCGTAGTCCCGATATAAACATTTCCCTCATTGTCTTCGGCAAAGACCCTTATAGAGGAAGACGGGAGCCCTTCTTTATAGGTGATATGGGTACTTTCATTACCGTCAAGCACCACAACTCCGTTATCGTTCGTACCTACCCAGATACGCCCCCTGCTGTCCTCAAACATACCACGTCCGTTCGTAAGTCCCGGAACGTCAAGGCGCGTAAAAACAGAGCCGTCATAACGCATTATGCCGCTGTATCCCGCGATCAGGATATATCCGTCACTCGTGCTCAAAACATAATTTGCATCCGAAGTCGGAAGCCCGTTTGCGGCATCATATATCACTGTGGAATATCCTACGTTTTCAAGCTGTCCCGTTGCGGCATACCCGCCACCGATCAGGGAGCTGTCATAACCGGGATCCACATCCGCCGCGCCCTTTACAGCCGCCGACGCCGCGAAGGCCTCTACGGGAGCCCAAAAAGCAGATACCGTAAACGCCGTCATCAATATTAAAGCTGTCCTGTATATTAAGTTTCCGTCCTTAAACCGCACAGACAACCTCCTTAAGCATCCTGATTGTATTTGGTCAGGATAACTTTAACCTCTGCCAGTGAATCTATAAATACCTCAACACACTTGGGGTCGAACTGGGTCCCCTTACCCTCCTCAATGATCGATAACGCCTTTTCGATCGGAAAAGCAGGCTTATAGACACGGGGAGAACTCAAGGCGTCGAATACATCCGCAACCGCCATGATACGCGCGGACAAAGGTATGACTTCGCCGTGGAGACCTTCGGGATATCCCTTGCCGTCCCAGCGTTCATGGTGATAAGCAGCCATGTTCCTGGCTTCTTTTAAGTAGTTCTCACCCTCGACCGTACTGATGGCATTCTCCATTATCTTCTTTCCCGCAATGGTGTGAGTTTTCATGATCTCATATTCTTCATCCGTGAGCTTGCCGGGTTTATTAAGTACCCCGTCGGGAATGTTTATCTTGCCCACATCATGAAGAGGCGCCGAGCGGACCACATCTGACATAAACTTGGGTGTGATCTTCTCGGCATAGTAACCCTTTGCCTTCAAACCTTCAACGATTATCTTTACATATGCGGCTGTTTTCTGGATATGGGCGCCCGTATCCGAGTCCCTGTTTTCCACCATGTCCGCCATGGTAACGATGAGTCCGTCCTGCATTTTGACCGTTGAATCGGACAGTTTCCTTATGCTCCTCATCTGTTCCGCTTCACCCAGTATCATGCTGCAAAGCGACCGGTACAGCTTTTCTATCTCGTCTCCCGTATGGATATCAAGACGCCTGAACATCTTAACATCCTCGTCAAGAGCTTCCTGTGTATCCTCCGAAGCCGAAAACGCGTCCACCCATTTTGTGATGGAATTCACGGGCAGGATTATGCTGAACCTCGTAAGCCAAATGACAAGAACGCAGAGCAGGATAAAGAACCCAAGGAACACAGTGGTCATCTCCACAAAGAAGCTGCGTTCCAGCAATGTGAGCTGCTGCATGTCCACGTCCGCGCAGGTATAGCATACACATCTTCCGCGTGAATCATACACCGGTTCATATGCGGTCAGAAGATGTCCGTAAGCGTCGTTTGTGATGACCGGTTCAACCTTGCCCCCTGCAAGAAGAACGCCGACGCGGTCCGCATATCCTTCATCAAACGGTATGACAGAAGCAATATCCATGGCGGGTGTATCCCCCGAATCAAGATCAAATACAACGTGCGCGCCGTCTTCCTCGAACCTGTACACATACAGGTATGTTATATCCGTCGAGCTGTCGAGTATCTCCTCAAGGAGCTGTTTCGTCTCGTCATATCCTTCCGCGGCGCCCCTCATCTCAAGGTATTCGTCTACCCTGTCGCCGTCGATAACGCTCGCGGCTATATTGGCTGTACCCTGTGCCAGGGTTTTATGTTCCTTTATGATGGTCTTGCGATACACCGCAATGCTTATGCCGGTCAATACAACGGAAACGATCACGAGCGAGGTGCAGATAACTATCATGATCTTTGTGCGAAGAGAAATGTGCCTTACATCCGCCTTTTCCATAC
>JAILJC010000043.1 GCA_024694965.1 Lachnospiraceae bacterium | reverse complement strand
CTGTTCATGATGGGCCTGTTCTCGGTACTTGATGTCATCCTCGGCAAGACAATGGCTGAGTCCCTTGAAATGCTCAAGGTTTCCAAGAACATCTCACGCGCACTCATCGACAGGGAAGGCCCTTACGCCGATGTCTATAACTTCATCCTGCAGTACGAAAGTGCCAACTGGACTGAGATAGACCGTGTTATGTTATTACGTGAAATGGATTCGGCTGCGGTATACGATGCATATATCGACTCACTCAAATGGTATCGCACGTTGTTTATTAAATATTAGGCCGTTTTTCCTTGACAAAGCGGGGTAAAACGGTTATATATAGGTGTAGGCATTTTAAGGAATGCCAGTAAAACTCAGAAGATTATAGGAGGAGTTAGGAATGAACAAAACAGAATTAGTAGATGCTATGGCTAAGAAGGCTAAATTATCTAAGAAGGATGCTGAGGCAGCAGTTAAGGCTTTCACAGACGTTGTAGCAGCTGAGTTAAAGAAGGGTGGAAAGGTTCAGTTAGTTGGCTTTGGTACTTTTGAGGTAGCTAAGAGGGCTGCACGTGAGGGTAGGAATCCTCAGTCTGGCGCTGTTATGAAGATCGCTGCTTCTAAGGCTCCTAAGTTTAAGGCCGGCAAGGCATTAAAGGATACCGTAAACGGCAAGTAATCAGATACTTGTTCGCAGATACCGGGAACAGATGACCATCCGTCTTCTGTTCCCGTTTTATTTTAGCCGCAATGAGCGGAGGTGAGGTTCAGGATGCGACTTGACAAATACCTTAAGGTTTCAAGGATAATAAAGCGCCGTACCGTGGCCAATGAGGCCTGCGATGCGGGAAGGGTGACGATAAACGGCCGTCCCGCCAAGGCTTCGGCAGATGTGAAGGAAGGCGACATACTGGAGATCCAGTTCGGCACAAAGCCGGTGAAGGTCGAGGTGCTCTCGGTAAAGGAGACAGTCAGGAAAGAAGAGGCTGCCGATATGTTTAAATACCTCTGAACTCTTGACTTGCGGCTGAATTTGTGTTTACATAATAATAGCCGCAGGGCTTTTGGGGATGATAAGGGGTATTAAGTATGGCGCGAAGGAAGGTGGCGTTTAAGAAACGCCGTCAGAACAGGCTGGGAATGATCCTGGTATCTGTGGTAGTGGTTATGTTGTTCCTCGTTATGACCGTGAGCATGACCTCTCTGAGAAAGAAGAGGGATGCATACATTGAGAAGGAACAAAGCCTTCAGAAACAGATAGAAGCGGAAAATGACCGGGCCGAGGAACTTGTTGAATATGAGAAATATACCAAAACGGCAGCTTATGTCGAGGAAGTGGCAAAGGACAAGCTCGGACTGGTATATGAGGATGAGATAGTATTTCAGGCGGAGGAAAAGTAGAAGCACAGACATGGATCTGTGCTTTCTTTAATCGGATATGAACCCACTGGCAGACAAGGTTTATAAATACAGCATCGATCAGGGGCTGTTAAAGGAAGGGATGGGCGTCATCGCAGGTGTTTCGGGCGGCGCCGATTCCGTGTGTCTTTTGCGCATTTTAAAGGAGATCGAGCCGGTCCTTAAGCTTAAGCTGTATGCCGTGCATATCGAGCACGGGATAAGAGGGGCAGAATCACGCGCAGACATGGATTTTGTAAAGGAACTGTGCAAGGGGCTTAACGTACCGCTTAATGTGTATGAAGAGGATGTGCCTGTTAGGGCCGCAGAGCTTAAGATGACAGTAGAGGAGGCAGGCCGCCATATAAGATATGAAGCCTTTAATAAGGAGGCAAAGCTGCAAAATGCCGATGCGATAGCCGTGGCCCACCATATGGGCGACCAGGCAGAAACGGTGCTTTTCAATATGATAAGGGGAAGCGGGCTTAAGGGTATAAGTGCCATGGCACCGAGGCGCGGGAATATAATAAGGCCCCTCCTTAATGTATCAAGGGAAGAGATAGAAGCTTATCTTAACGATATCGGACAGGGATACCGTACCGACTCCACAAACAAAGACACGGGTTATTCAAGGAACGGTATAAGGAACCTGATAGTTCCGGAGCTTGAAAGTATAGTAAGCGGGGCAGTAAAGCATATTGCGGCTGCGGCCGATGAGGTACGCGAGGCGGATGATTATATAAGGCAGGAAGCCGGCAGGGTAAGGGATAAGGCGGTATCTGTCACCGCCCCTGAAGAAAACGTACCGGGCGTATATGATATAGATATAGGGAGCATTTCAAAAGAACCGCCTGTTATCGGAAGATATGTGGTACGGTCGGTGATCACGGACATTTATTTATCGCACAAGGATCTTGAGGCATTGCATGTAAATGAAGTGCTTAAGCTTACGGAAGGCCAAAGCGGCAGGAGTGTGACTCTTCCTAGGGGGATAACCGCAAGGCGGGACGGAGATCACATTCTTATAGGAAGGACTGAGGATGTATCCAGCCATGAAGGAAAGCTGTGCGTAAAGCTTGACACGGAAGGAAAGACAGTGATACCGGGCGGCGTATTTACCGCATGTATCGAGCCTTATGATAAGGAACAGATTATTCCGGACGGGCTATATACGAAATGGTTTGATTATGATAAAATAGTTGACGGCGTTTTTGTGCGGAACAGAAGGAGCGGCGATCATCTTGTCATAGATGATAAGGGACACGACAAGAAGCTTAAGAACTATCTGATAGATGAAAAGGTTCCGGCGCTTAAGCGTGATGAGCTTATACTGCTGGCGGACGGCAGCCATATCATGTGGATCCCCGGCATGCGGATAAGCAGCCATTATAAAATAACCCATGATACCAAAAGGGTGTTAAAGATTGAGTTCAAAGGAGAGAATAATGGACAATAAGATAAGTGTATTATTATCGGAGAAGGAGCTTGATGACAGGATAAGGGAGATGGGTGAGGAGATAAGCCGTGACTACGAGGGAAAGGCAGTGCATCTTATCTGCGTGTTAAAGGGCGGCACATTTTTCATGTGTGAGCTTGCAAAGCGTATAACGATCCCGGTTTCGATCGATTTTATGTCGGTCTCAAGCTACGGTGATGAAGTGGTTTCGTCAGGTATAGTAAAGATAACCAAGGACCTTGACAAGCCGCTCGAAGGAAAGCATGTGATAGTTGTCGAGGATATAATAGATACAGGAAGGACTTTAAGCTACCTGTTAAAGGTTCTTAAGGACAGGAAGCCCGCGAGCATAAAGCTTGCCACCATGCTCGATAAGCCCGACCGCAGGGTCGTTGATGATGTAAATGTTGATTATACAGGGTTCGTGATCCCCGATAAGTTCGTGGTAGGTTACGGACTCGATTATGCGGAAAGATACAGGAACCTGCCTTATATAGGCGTTGTTGAGGAGGTCTAAATTGGAAAAGAGAGGAAGAGGTGTAAGTTTTTACGTCCTTCTGTTCATTATGGCTATCATACTGTATATGATATGGAAGGGAACGCTTACCCAGAAGGCTGATTACATATCCTATTCCGAATTTGAGGCATATCTTGAAGGAAGTGATGTAGCAGCCATCAGCATAGCCCAGAACTCGGAGGTCCCGACGGGTATCGTGCAGATAACCTTAAGGAACGGCACATACAAGCAGATGTATGCTTCCGATGTCAATGAGGTTGAAAAGGAGTTAAGGGACAAGTTCCCGTCATATACGTTAAGCGACGTCAAGCGCGACAACTGGTTTGTGGCCTATATACTGCCGAGCCTCATCGTCGTGGTGGTGCTTATCTTCCTGTTCATGTACATGAACTCGCAGGGAGCGGCAAGCGGCGGCGGATACATGATGAATTTCGGGAAAAACCGCGCAAAGCTGGCAGCAGGGGATAACAAGATAACCTTCGATGATGTCGCGGGTCTTAAGGAGGAAAAGGAAGACCTTGAGGAGATCGTTGACTTCCTTAAAAACCCGGGAAAATACAATGAAGTGGGTGCAAGGATACCCAAGGGCGTGATCCTTACGGGCCCTCCCGGAACCGGTAAGACACTGCTTGCCAAGGCGATAGCGGGTGAAGCGGGCGTACCGTTCTTCTCGATATCGGGTTCTGATTTTGTTGAGATGTTCGTAGGTGTCGGCGCTTCGCGTGTAAGGGATCTGTTTGAGGACGCGAAGAAGAATGCACCGGCTATAGTGTTCATAGATGAGATAGATGCAGTCGCAAGGCGCCGCGGTACCGGTATGGGCGGCGGACATGACGAGAGGGAGCAGACACTTAATCAGCTGCTCGTTGAAATGGACGGCTTTGGCGTAAACGAGGGCATCATCGTGCTGGCAGCGACTAACCGCGTGGATATCTTAGATCCCGCGATCCTGCGTCCGGGACGTTTTGACAGGCGTATAGGCGTCGGTGCACCCGATGTACAGGGCAGGGAGGATATTCTTAAGGTTCATTCCAAGAACAAGCCCCTTGCCGAGGATGTCGATCTTGAGCAGATTGCAAGGACCACGGCAGGCTTTACCGGAGCAGATCTTGAGAGCCTTATGAACGAAGCGGCCATTCTTACCGCTAAACAGGGCCGTAAGTACATAACGCAGGAGGATGTCAAGGCATCGTTTGTTAAGGTTGGCATAGGCTCCGAGAAGAAGTCAAAGGTAGTGAGCGAGAAAGAACGCAGGATCACGGCATATCACGAGTCGGGCCATGCGATCCTGTTCCACCTTCTTCCCGATGTGGGGCCGGTGTACTCTGTATCTATTATCCCCACGGGCATGGGTGCCGCAGGATATACGATGCCGCTGCCTGAGAGGGATGAGATGTTCAACACCAGGGGCCGCATGCTTCAGGATATAGTAGTCTCGCTGGGAGGCCGCGTTGCGGAATCACTGGTATTTGACGATATCACGACAGGTGCTTCGCAGGATATCAAGCAGGCCACCAAGGTAGCCAAGAGCATGGTAATGAAGTACGGCATGTCTGATAAGATAGGTATAATAAGCTACGATAACGATGATGACGAGGTATTCATCGGACGCGACCTTGCACACAGCACCAGGGGCTACAGCGAGGAAGTGGCCGGAAGGATCGATGAGGAAGTTAAGCGCATCATCACCGAGTGCTATGAGAAGGCCGAAAAGATGATAAAGGAGAATATCGAAATACTCCATAAGTCGGCCGAGCTGCTCCTTGAGAAGGAGAAGCTTACGAGGGAGGAGTTCGAAGCGCTCTTCGCATAAAAATTCACCGTAAAGTGGCAGCACGGAGCGGTTTGTATAACGGCACACGGTCAAATGTGACAAAAACGATTAAAATCGTCGATTTTTTAGATATATTTCACAAAAACCCATACTCGGATTTGTAAAATTTGTGAAAACTAAGTATGGATTAATCCAGGGGGCGGTGCTAATATACACTTGTAACCCCCCAATACATTGTATAGTATAAAAGCTATACCCATAAAAGAAATACCTTCTCCAAAAAAGACAGCATTCGTGAGGCTGTCTTTTTTCTTTACAGGAGGGGTTGTCATCTATATGTTGTATATTTGCAGATGAAAAAATCATAATAATGTGGTATAGTGTTTTGGAGCGGAGAATTATAAGGAGTCTTTAAAAATGGACTACAGTCACTTTGGACCGGACCTTAACAAGAATCTGTATTTATCGACTCTTAAGCCGGTACTTAACAAGAAGGCACTGTTTGCCGATTACACAGCAGACTATGTTTATCCTGCGGAGCCCAATCCCTACGGGACGGTGGACCTTCGCTTCAGGACATATAAGAGCAACGTAGACCACGTATTCCTAATCTGTAACGGAAACAAATACCTGTGCGAGAAGTACGGGACCGAGGGCAATTTCGATTACTACCACTATACATATCAGCTGGATAACGACCCCATAAGATACTATTTTGAGATAGTTTGCGGAAATCAGGTGTGCCGATACGACTTGAGGGGCGTTACCAACCGTGCCGAGGAGGCCTACTATTTCACGATACGTCCGGGCTTTAAAACCCCTGAATGGGCCAAGGGCGCGGTCATGTACCAGATATATGTGGACCGCTTTTTCAACGGCGACCGCTCAAATGATGTACTTTCCCATGAATACAACTACATAGGCGAGCATACGGTGCATGTTGATGACTGGAGCAAATATCCCGCAACGATGGGAGTGCGCGAGTTTTACGGCGGCGACCTTAAGGGTGTCATTGACAAGCTTGATTATCTGGCAGGACTCGGGATCGATGCGATCTACTTTAATCCACTGTTCGTGTCGCCTTCAAACCATAAGTACGATATACAGGATTACGATCATATAGACCCGCATTTCGGAAGGATAGTAAAAGATGAGGGCAGCCTTCTTGACGAGCATGAGCATGACAATCATCTTGCAAGCAGGTATATAAGCAGAGTCACAAGCAGGGAAAACCTGGAAGCTTCAAATGAGCTGTTCGCTCTGCTGGTAGCGGAATGCCACAGGCGCAACATAAAGGTCATCCTTGACGGCGTGTTCAATCACTGCGGTTCGTTCAACAAGTGGCTCGACAGGGAGCGGATCTATGAAAATGCACCGGGCTACGAAAAGGGTGCGTATGTAGCACAGGACAGTCCGTACAGGGATTACTTTAAATTCCATGATGAGAATCAGTGGCCTTATAACGGAACCTATGACGGCTGGTGGGGACATGACACTCTCCCGAAGCTTAACTATGAAGGTTCGCGCAGGCTGTATGATTATATACTTTATATAGGACGTAAATGGGTGTCTCCGCCGTATAACGCAGACGGCTGGAGGCTTGACGTGGCTGCGGATCTTGGACATTCTCCGGAATTTAACCATCAGTTCTGGAAGGATTTCAGGCGTGCGGTAAAGGAGGCCAATCCCAATGCCATCATTCTGGCAGAGCATTACGGTGATCCGTCGGAATGGCTTAAGGGTGATGAATGGGATTCGGTCATGAACTATGATGCCTTCATGGAACCCGTTACGTGGTTTTTGACCGGAATGCAGAAGCATTCTGATGATTTCCGCTGGGATATGCTCGGAAATGCCGATGCGTTCTTTGATATGATGAAATACAACGGAGCCAAGATGTCGGGTCCCTCACAGGCGGTTGCAATGAATGAACTGAGCAACCATGACCATTCGCGCTTCCTTACCCGTACGAACAGGGTAGTGGGAAGGGTTGCCGATAAAGGCCCGGAGGCTGCAAATAAGGGTATCAACAAGGCGGTCATGCGTGAAGCGGTACTTATACAGATGACCTGGCCCGGAGCACCGACGATCTATTACGGCGATGAGGCCGGAGTATGCGGCTTCACCGATCCCGATAACAGACGTACATTCCCGTGGGGCCGCGAGGACTGGGAGATGGTTGATTTTCACCGTGCCATGATAAGGCTGCGCAGGGAGAATCCGGCGCTTAAAAACGGTTCGATCCGCCGGATCCACAAGGATTACAACGTTATCGCCTACGGACGTTTCACACGTAAGGAACGCTATGTCATAATAGTAAACAACAACGACCATGATAAGGACGTTGAGATGAAGATAAGCTACGAACTGGGCTGTCCCAGGGATGTCAGGCTTAAAACGCTTATGTATACGGATTGCGACGGCTTTTCCACCAATTCATGGGAGTACACAACAAACGGAGCAAAGCTTCACGTCCATATGGGCAAGACCAGCGCCATGCTTCTTAAGGTGGTTGAGGGAAGCTGAAGGATTGTATTAAATTAAGAACAATTTGTAAAAAATAGTTCTTGCATTATAGAAAGATTGCTGATACAATACTTTTTGCGAGTGTTGCAGTGATGAGAAGTTCAGTGGCAACAGGATGGCATAGGTACTTCGCCCAGATAGCTCAGTTGGTAGAGCAGAGGACTGAAAATCCTCGTGTCACTGGTTCGACTCCGGTTCTGGGCATTTTACCTGCGGGTGTAGTTCAATGGTAGAACACTAGCCTTCCAAGCTAGATACGTGGGTTCGATTCCCATCACCCGCTTCTCATCTTAGATGTGGCACAGCAATCTAATATTTGCGCGAGTGGCTCAGTTGGTGGAGCGCGACCTTGCCAAGGTCGAGGCCGCGGGTTCGAGTCCCGTCTCGCGCTCTCTAGAATCCCCGTAAAATCAAGCTTTACGGGGATTTTTGATTGCGTGGACCTGCGTGGACCTGTCAAAAAACATCTATGTCTCCTAATAAGGAGCCCCTAGAAAGCATCAGGAGTCTTATTCCTGCGTCCACAACGTCCTTAATATAGTCCCAAGTCTGCTGCGGATTAGAATGGCCTAATTGAGCCTGTATGGTCTTGATATCTATTCCGTGCATGTACTGGATGCTGGCATATGTTCTCCTGCAGTCATGGCAGGAGCGTACCTCGTGGTTATCAGACATCTTAAGCTTATCTTGTGTCTTACGGATCCTGTTATCCATAGCCCTTAGATGCAACTTCCCGTCATCTGAAAAGGGATTAAGGAACACAAACGGTATGTCTGAGTCATCTTTTTCTCTTAATTCCAGAACTTCCTTTAACACAGCTAACGCGTCGTCATTAAGGTATACATACCTGTCTGATTCATCCTTGCAGTAATCATTGATCACATATGTACGTGTGTTTTCAGTTCTTACAACTTTAATGCGCCGCTGATCGAGGTTGATGTCATCTAGCGTCAATGCAAGTAGTTCGCCGGCTCTTAGTCCTGTGGTTAAAAGTAATGCGATTGCAAGGTTGTGATAATCCGGGTTATCAAAGGCATAATAGATTAGCTGTAAGTATTCGTCTTCACTGAAGGCAAGGTCAGTATCCACCTTGGAATCACTAATAAACACATGTTTACCCACTAGCTTGTACTTCCGAAATTCGGATATTACTTGTCGTATGTCGATACAACTTATGTGGTTATAAGCACAATAATCGTTTATCTTATTCAGAGTGCTGGTAGCATTATTGAATGCCTTGGACTTTATGCCCCGGTCCAACATATCCTGAAGAGCATGCCTTACATCTTCCTCACACAGTTCGGCTACTTTTATTTTTGCAAGCTTTGAAAAGTGCTTGCTAAACACTTGCTTATGTCTTTCAGCCGTATCTTCTTTAAGCTCGTTTACGGCTAGTTCAAGAACATCCTGAACGGTTGTCTTTGAAATGACTTCGATATCTAAGTAGTAGGCTATTATCTTGAGTTCAAGATCCTCTCTCTTAATGGCATAGATAGCATGGTTGTTATTTCTGTTGCCAGGATCGAGTTTAGTGTAGTATAGGGTCTTT
>JAILJC010000032.1 GCA_024694965.1 Lachnospiraceae bacterium | reverse complement strand
TCAAAGCACCTGGTCGTTGCGGAGTTGTCCAAATATGCTGTCATGTTTATTTCCTTTATTAAATACTTACAATTGTTTGCTTTCGGAAGACTTGTTCTGCATATTCTATTCAAGTAAATAAACAAGCCATGATAATACCGTCATGCCGGCCGTCTCCGTACGCAGTATACGATGACCCAGTGTTATCGCTTGAAATCCTGCTTCAGTCGCAAGCCCCGCTTCATCCTCATCAAATCCTCCCTCGGGTCCGATAAAGACCGCTGCCGACTGCCCCTTCTTTATACCCGAAAGCAGTTCCCGGGTATGCTCCATGGCATCCATGTCGGCAAGCTCATAGGGCATGAGCTTTACATCCATGTCCTTACAATATTCAACCGCTTCCTTAAAGGACTTAACTTCCGTTACTTCGGGTATGATCCTTCGCATGCTCTGCTTGGCTGCGGCTTCGGATATTGAATTAAAGCGCGTGACTTTGGCTGCTTCCTTTTTTTTATCATACTTTACAACGGAGCGTTTCATCGCTACGGGTATTATCTTAAATACCCCTAGTTCGACCGCCTTTTGTATGATAAGCTCCATCTTATCACCCTTTGGAAGTCCCTGAAAAAGATATATCTTACAAGGCAGTTCGACATCCTCCTCCTTGATGAAGCGGAGCTTAAGATGTACCCTGTCATCCTCGTAATCCGCGATCTCACAGCGGTATTCCCGGCTTTCGTCTTCCGTCACCACCGACACCTCTTCGCCGGCCTTCATCCGCAGCACGTTCTTTATATGATTTACGTCCGACCCGTCAATATATATGTCGTTGCCGCATATATTTTCGGGAGTTGTAAAGAATCTGTACATATCACTTCCGCTTAGCTGTTACGCTGACCCATTCACCCTGATGGTTTACTTCAAGCACTTCGAGGCCTGCTGCCTTTATCGCGTCAACGACTACCTGCTCCTTGTCCTCAATGATGCCTGAGGTTATGTATATCC
Source organism: Lachnospiraceae bacterium (assembly GCA_024694965.1). GTDB lineage: Bacteria > Bacillota > Clostridia > Lachnospirales > Lachnospiraceae > UBA2868. The sequence continues at coordinate 5,735 of JAILJC010000032.1, read as the reverse complement.
CGCCGGGTTTTAAATGGTTTATGATGACGGGAGTTAACGGAAGAAGCACCTCAGCTAGGATATTCGCCGCTACGATATCGAAGCATTCGTATCCGACCTCGTCCTGTATCTCCTTACTGTCGATTATGTTCCCGATGATAAGCTTAAAGCCCGCCTCCGACAGTCCGTTCTTCTCCATGTTGTCCTGTACCGCTTCTATCGAACACGGATCAAGGTCCGTTCCGACGGCCGACTTTGCGCCGAATTTATATGCCATTATCGAAAGGATCCCGCTGCCGGTACCGACATCGAGCAGTGCCGTTTCATTGTCCACATACTTGCGGAGCGCGCGTATGCAAAGCTGCGTTGTCTCATGCATTCCCGTACCGAACGCAGTTCCCGGATCGATGTGTATTATCATCTTTCCTTCGTCTTCCTGCTTTACTTCCTCCCACGAAGGAACTATAAGTATGTCTTCCTCACCGGGATTGTCTGCATTTATATAAAACTGATGGAAATACTGCTTCCAGTTATTTAAATAATCCGTATCCTGAAGCTGTGTGGCGATCATGGTACAATCACCCACATCCATGAATGACCTAAGGTCATCAAGCTCCGCGCGGACACTGTCAAGCATCGGCTTATTATCCTCGTCCGCGTCAAGATAAAAACTTATGTACGCAACCCCGTCATCATCCTCACCCTGAGGAAGGATATCAACGAACATCGCCGCCTTTTCCTGATCGGATAAAGGGATCTTATCTTCTATCTCAACGCCCTCGATACCGAGGTCCATCAGGGTGCTGCTTATTATATCTTCAGCTTCGGTCGTTGTTTTTATTGTGTATTTGTTGAATTTCAAGGGGAAGCCTCCTATAAATATTCGGTACGATTATTATTTCTCAAGTTCTCCAGGACTTTTTTGATATCGGCGGTGGCGGCTTTATCACAGATAAGAGTTGCGTCATCTGTATCGACCACAACTATATCCTTAAGGCCGACTGCCGCAATAAGCTTATCCTTAGCCTGTATTATGCAGTCCTTTGAACCTATCGTGATAACATTACCGTCAATTACGTTGTTATCATCATCCGCCTTTTTTATCCTCTCTACGGCAAGCCAGGAGCCTACGTCATCCCATCCGAAATCACCGGGGATAGTATATATGCTTCCGGCCTTTTCCATAATACCGTAGTCTATTGAGATAGATTCAAGTGTAGGGAATACTTCCTTAAGGACCTTATCCTCATCCTTTGTACCTATGGCATCCTTTATCGTTCCGAGGCCCTTTAACATATCGGGAAGGAAGTTTTCAAACTGCTTTACTATGGTAGAAACCTTCCATACGAACATCCCCGCATTCCACAGGTACTGACCCGTTGCAAGGTACTCTTTCGCAAGCTCAAGAGAAGGTTTTTCAACAAACTTATCAACCCTGAATGTGCGGCCGCGTGATCCTTCCTGCAGATATTTTATATATCCATAGCCTGTCTCCGGGTAGCTCGGCCTTATACCCATGGTCACAAGGTTTTCGCCATCGGAGGCAATATCAAAGGCTTCCTTAATGAGTTCCCTGTAGCGGTCGCCGTCCTTTATAAGGGAATCGGAGGGGAGCACCATCATCAGAGCATCATCATACTTATTAAGGATATGCATTGCTCCAAGCCCAATGCAGGGCGCCGTGTTCCTTCCCATGGGTTCACAAAGGATATTCTCATCCGGGATACCCTTAAGCTGTTCCCTGACAAGCTCCTTATAATCCCTGTTGGTCGCAACATAAACATCTTTAATATCAACCAGCGGCAGTATCCTGTCCACCGTAAGCTGTATCATCGTCCTTCCGTCATCGGTAAGCGATAAAAACTGTTTGGGCAGGTCTTTCCTGCTGCGCGGCCAAAATCGCTCACCGCGTCCGCCCGCCATTATAAGTGCCGTTTTTTTCATGTTATTTATTCCTCCGAATAATATTTTTACACAAAAAACCGCTGCCGGTCAACCGGCAGCGATCTTGATCGATCCATATGTTTTTATTCCCTTATGGTCACGTTTTCAATATCTGTATCCTGTATAACACAGATAAATGTTTTGCCGTTGTTTATCTCAAGTTCGTTTCCCTCAAGATCGTAATAGCGTATCGGGCACAGATCGTAATTTCCGTCATGCGCATGCTGGCCATCCCTTAACCATATGCCGGGTACCATTCGTCCGTGTGTGAAGTACTGTATTACTCCGCCTGAGTGGCAGTCAAATGCAAGATAATCCTTCTCATCCAGCTGAGCCCATTTGTTATACTGGAATATCACGTTATCGAAGAATATCTGCTCACCCGTAAGCTCGTCTATCTGAGGCCCATCGTACTGGAACCTGCCATACTGCTTGCGCGACTCATCATATTCAAACCAGGGCTTGTTTATCTTGTAATTGGGAGCCATATATGTGATCTTCATACCGGATTCGTTCGTGACTTCCTTATCAAGATCACAGAACTTGAACTTACCGTTGTAATCCTCATAATGATCCCTGCGGTATCCCATCATATCGATACCGGCATCGATACCGGCTGCGCTGGCGTAAGCATTGTGAGGCGCCTTCCTGTCGGTCGTCCTGTAATAAACCGTATCGCCTTCCTTACCGAGGCCGTTTAAATTATCGACGTAATCGCTGTTAAGGAGTTCAACTGCGTAGGTTGCCTGACCGTAGTGGCAGTATATGGCGTCAAATTCAAGCATCGTATAAACGAAATACTCACGACAGCTCCTGACAGAACCGATCTTATCAAGGTCCTTATAGTCCTCAAACAATGCCATAAGCCTGGTGATAGCGCCCTCAACGACATACTCGTATACAACATCCGCCCGGCTTATGCTGCTCATCGGCTGTGCTGCCTTTAAGTTATTGAGCATCACCGCTATGGGACGCCTGTTTCCTATCTCCTTGGAAACCGGCAGGCCCGAAAGGTAACTGCGCATCTGGCCCTCTTCAAGGCCGTCTTCCCCTATTTCGTTTTCCGATACGGTTTCTTCCTGCACAGGTGCCTTGGTAGGCTCGGCAACAGGTGTCGGCGTAGGATCAGCCTCTGCGACCTGCTCAGGCTCCGGCTGCTCGGGAACAGATGTACCTGCAAATGCCCGCACTATGATAACGACCGCCGCGATAAAGAAAAAGCCTATCACGGAGTACGTCCATATCCTTGTTTTCTTTAATGAATCCATCTAATTAGCTCCGGTTATTTATTCCAGAATCCTTTTTTCTTCTTATCCTTGCTGTCCGACTGCTCCTTAACGGCATGCAGCGTATCGCCGGTAGCCATGTCAAATTCCTTAAGCAGCTCCTTGGCTTCGGAACTCAAATGATCCGGTGTCTGAACGACAAGAGTCACATAATGGTCGCCTCTTACCTGCTTGTTGCGCAGTGAAGGCATTCCCTTACCCTTTAAACGGACACGGGTATCCGTCTGGGTCCCAGCCTTGACCTCATAAATGACCTTTCCGTCCACAGTATCAATATATATCTCTCCGCCCAATGTTGCAACCGCAAATGAAACCGGCGCAGTGGAATAAACGTCCATGTCATTGCGCTGGAATATCGGATGGCGCTGGATAACCACTTCGACAAGCAGGTCACCCCGGGGTCCGCCGTTAATTCCGGGCTCGCCTTTTTCACGGATGCGTACGCTCTGTCCGCTGTCGATTCCGGGCGGTATCGATACCTGGATCTTCTTCTTGTTTGAAATATAACCCGTTCCGTGGCAGTCGGGACATTTCTCCTTGACCACCTTTCCGCTTCCGTGACAGTCCGGACAGGTAGATACGTTACGTACCATACCAAACAATGACTGCTGTGTATATACAACCTGTCCTTTACCCCCGCACTTTGTGCATGTCTCGGGAGAGGTACCGGGCTTGGCACCGCTGCCTTTACAGGTTTCGCATGTATCCTTAAGGGTAAGCTCCAGTTCCTTGTCAACGCCCGTAAATGCTTCCTCGAAGGTGATCCTTACACTGGTGCGCAGGTTCGCGCCCTTCATGGGACCGTTGCTCGAACTGCTCCTTGTCCTTCCCGCGCCGAACAGATCTCCGAAGATATCTCCGAAAATATCCGAGAAATCAGCCCCGGTAAAGTCAAATCCGCTTCCGAATCCGCCGGAACCGCCTTCAAATGCGGCATGTCCGAACTGATCATACTGCCTTCTCTTATCGGCATCGCTGAGTACCGCATAGGCTTCACTTGCTTCCTTGAACTTCTTCTCGGCTTCCTTGTCACCCGGGTTCATATCGGGATGATACTTCTTGGCAAGCACCCTGTATGCTTTTTTTATCTCGGCCTCGTCAGCATTCTTGTTGACGCCGAGGACCTCATAGTAATCCCTTTTTGATTCTGCCATCTTATTACTTCCTCTAATTGACTATTGCCCATCCCGCGATATGAGATGGGCATACAGTCATATTCACACTCGTTTGATTTTATACTTCTTTGTAGTCGCCGTCAACCACATCACCGTCGTAGCTGTCATTGTTTGCAGCACCGCCCATATCCGGGCCTGCCTGTCCGCCCATGTTGCTCATGTCGGGACCTGCTCCCTGTGCAGCCTGTGCCTGCTCATACATCTTCTCGAACAGCTTCTGAGCTGCGGTCATAGTCTTTTCCTGAGCGGCCTTAAGTTCAACAACCTGATCCTCGGTCATGTTCTCGGGATCGCACTTGTTTACAAGCTCCTTAAGGTTGTTAAGCTCTGTCTCGACAGCGGCCTTATCATTAGGATCAAGCTTGTCGCCCACTTCCTCTATTGCCTTCTCGGTCTGGAATACGAAGGAATCGGCGTCATTCTTTGCATCGATCGCTTCCTTACGCTTCTTATCCTGAGCCTCATACTCTGCTGCTTCCTTAACTGCCCTGTCGATCTCATCATCGGACATATTTGAACCCGATGTGATCGTTATATGCTCTTCCTTGCCGGTTCCCAAATCCTTGGCGGATACATTAACGATACCGTTTGCATCGATATCAAACGTAACCTCGATCTGGGGAACGCCCCTCCTTGCCGGAGGTATACCGTCAAGACGGAACTGGCCGAGTGATTTATTATCCCTTGCGAACTGCCTTTCACCCTGTACTACGTTGATATCAACAGCGGTCTGGTTGTCGGCAGCCGTAGAGAATATCTGACTCTTCTTTGTAGGTATGGTCGTATTCCTTTCGATAAGCCTTGTTGCTACGCCGCCCATTGTCTCGATAGACAGTGAAAGAGGTGTAACATCCAGAAGAAGGATCTCACCCGCACCGGCATCACCTGCGAGCTTACCGCCCTGGATAGATGCACCGAGTGCAACACACTCATCAGGATTAAGTGACTTTGAAGGCTCCTTGCCTGTAAGCTGTTTAACCTTATCCTGAACAGCGGGGATACGTGTCGAACCACCGACCAAGAGCACCTGTCCCAGCTCGGAAGCCGTAATACCGGCATCCTTAAGAGCGTTCTGTACGGGAACCGTGGTAGCCTCAACAAGGTCATGCGTAAGCTCATCGAACTTAGCCCTTGTAAGGTTCATGTCAAAGTGCTTGGGACCCTCGTTCGTTGCCGTGATGAACGGAAGGTTGATATTGGTGGTCGTTGCGCTTGAGAGCTCCTTCTTTGCCTTCTCAGCCGCTTCCTTAAGCCTCTGCAGTGCCATCTTATCGTTTGAAAGATCAACGCCTTCGTTTTTCTTGAATTCCGCAAGCATGTAATCTGTGATCTTCTGGTCAAAGTCATCACC
>JAILJC010000227.1 GCA_024694965.1 Lachnospiraceae bacterium | reverse complement strand
ACCGTCCCTTGCAACTGTAAGCAGCTGTTGGAATCCCGGAAGATAAGCAGCCCTTATGCCTTCCATAAGAACTACTTTTTTGTTTCGTGCAAGATCATACAGTTCCACTGCCTCATCATAAGTAAAAGTCATTGGTTTTTCACATAAGACATGTTTTCCTGCTGCAATGGCCCGCCTTACATAATCGGCATGTGTTTCATTAGGGGAAGCAATATATACGGCGTCAACCGCATTCAAAAAATCGTTATAGTCATCGGAAAAAGCCTTTACGGCATATTCGGACACATATTTATCAAGGCTAAACATTTCCGGATTGTAAGCAGCAACAGTCTCGATACCGGACACAAACACTGTTTCCTCCTGGAACCTGCGCGCGATCCTGCCTGTACCGACTATGCCAAGCTTTACAAGCCGCATCATGTCATTTCGTTTTATCGTAGATGAAATACCGGAAGTCCTTTCAAGATACACTACTTCGCAGTAATCCTTAAGGTAATCGAATCTTCCTACCCAGTCGGTGCCAAGCACAAAAGTATCTATCCCATATTTCTGTATATCCTCAACCTTCTGCCCGTCGTGATCCTCGACTATAATCTCATCGGCAAAACCGGTCTTTCTAACATTTTCTATACGTGTCATGATGGGATCAACGAGGTTAAGCTTGCCGCGACTCCTGTCGTAATGTTCTGTAGTCACGCCTACGATAAGATAATCGCCGAGTTCCTTGGCCCGCTTAAGTATGTTGTAATGTCCCTCATGAAAAAGATCAAAGGAACCGTATGTTATTACCTTTTTCATCTTCCTGTCACCATAGTGTTTATTTGCATATTATTCTACAATAATACCCCCGGATTGGCAAACCTTCTTAAAACACCTTTAACCGTGATCCTTAAACCTAATCCGGTAATTGTCAACATTATTGTTTCATATCCACCAGCACATCACCCTTAAGATACAGGTTGCCTTTGACGCCTTCCTTAACCGGGGTCAGATGATTTTTTTCGACCATATATGAAAGGTTCTGGCGGGAGCAGCCAAGGATCTCGCAGCACTCGGTTGTATCAAGGATGTTATGCTTCACAAACGTGATGAAATCGTTAAGCTTTACAGGCAGTTCCTGCCCTCTTTCATATAAAACATGTGCAGGAATATCTATGGAATCATTAAAGGACACCGAATAGCCTCCGATGCCAGCCTTGCCGGACATAAACAGCTCCTTATTCTTCTTTATTTTGTCAGTTCCATCAATGTCCTCAATATCGGACAGGTATACCTTTCTCACCGTTTCATCGGCAAAGAAGCAGATGAGATATCCTTCGGACGATACGATGCACTCTTTTATGTTTCGGTACATCCTTTTCCTGACATATTCGGGCAGCTCATCAAGTTTCTTTATATACAGCCTGTCCTGAGAGCACCTTCCGTGGGCCAGCTCAAGCAGCTTCATTTCATCGTATTCTCTCAGCTTATGGTTTGCCAGTATACTGCTTATGTTCTGCCTGCTGCTCGGTATGACTCTTTCCCTGACCCACATCGCGCTGACATGCCTTGGTATAGTGTATATACCCTGTTTTATGTACCCGGTAAACAAAAGCGGCGCGTTCCACTCATCAAGCTCATCCTTAAGTTCGATGATATAACCGTCTTCACGGTCATAATACAAAAGTGTTCCGATGGTCGCTCCTATTTCTTCATCGATTATTGCATAAGCTTTCATATACCTTATACCTTCCGTAGATCATGTCCCATATCTTCTTAAAATAGATCTCAGGCAGAGCTCCTTCAAGCCCGTCAAAAAGAATATCCTTATCCGCAGGAACAAGCTTCGCATTAAAAAGATAATTCCGTCCCTTTATAAGTTCAAGATTTGCAAGACAGGATGACTCTCCGATAAAGTTGTTGCAGCGCCTGTCTTCCATTACATCAAACTTTTCAGCCTCTTCAACTGAAAAACACGAATACATCAGCGACAAACCGTGGTCAAACATGGGTGCTATCCTTACAGTGTGCGCTGCCGAATTTCTCAGCACCTCGATATTTGCACCGTGCCGGTCCCTGTTAAGGATGATATAATCCACGGCTATCATTGTATCGATATAATCTTTAAAACCCTGGCGAACACAGAAATCGTAGCGTGATTCTCCCTTAAAGGCATTTACCTCGTAATAATTATCCAGTGCTGTTTTGCTTTCTCCCCGCTTTTTGAAGTCACCCGATGCACACAGATACGTGCTGTAAGTCTTCCCCTCTATCTCAACATCAGCATATATGAGCTCATAACTCAAATGCTCAACGCCAAGCATCGTAAGCAGACGGTCCACTATTATTTCATTAATGCATTCATGTCCCACGATGCCTTTAACCGGGTCATAATCAGACAGCTTATAGTATTTTTTCTTACCATTAAGCGTCGACTGAGACTTAAGGAAAGTTCCGGCTGTTCCGCTTGAGCTCCTTACATGCGACCACTGCAGGTAAGTAAGATCCTTTTTGGTCATACGTGTTTCCTCCGTTTAAGACCCGCAGGCTTTTGTAAAAAAATTTGACGCACGTCAAATACTCATACCCAATAACAGGATACATCTTTTTTTGACGTACGTCAAATATGATTACCTTCCATAACTCTCCATAACTTCAAATTTCTTCCATAACCTTCCATAACCTTCCATAACCTTCCATAACTTTCCATAACTATGTTGACAATGCAAGGAATATTCAGGCGATTTTATACTTCATCATTGAATCATAATATATAATTGTCACCACTCTCCCTATTCGAAGATGTTCTTCAGCCTCCTTCATACCGGTCTCAGCCACAAATATCCCTAAAGCACCTTGCACCGAAATCCTCAAACCTGACCCAGTAATTGTCAACATTGTTGTTTCCGTTATTAAGCCTTATGTATTGATCAAAATCAAACCGCTCCATCCCGATAGCGTGAAGATGCTCATGGTAAAACATACAGCCTTCCTTCATGGTACGCCGCTCAAAAAACGCGTTGATATTTCCGTAGCTTATGCCCCACAGGGCCAGTTCGGGCGGCAGCAGCTTGCCTTCATTAAGGTCGACCGCCTTTATAAGCTCCCTGTCCTTTATTTCAAAATCAAGAAGAGGGGTATCAATATAATACAATACGCCTTTCAAATTGGATATCAGCCTGACTTCTGCCATAATTCATTCATCCTCTCTTCATATTCAAGCGCATACTCAGTTTGCAGCCAAGCCCCGTAATCCAGTCGTTTAATGCTTCCGTATACCGATCTCAGCCCAAAATGTTCATCGAGCAGTTTAAGCATATCAAAAGGATCCTCGCCATAAGGACTTACATACACATGATCCATGGCTTCATCAAAGGTCTTGTATTCATCCCTGTAACTGTCATTTTCAAATAAACCCATTCCATTGTCGAATGCGGGAGGGATGCTGTATTTACCTGTACAGGCATTATAAAACAATCCGAAATTCCTTGTATGCCGGTCAATATTTCCTATAAGGCAGTCAAGCACCGCAAGGTCAATCATATATCTGACGGTTTCCTCATACTGGATCCCGCTTGCCTCACAAAGACGTGAGGCACACCATTTAAGCTTAGAGATTGCATCAAACCTTATGAATTCATCCTCATTTGATGACCTGTGCATCCTTTCAAGGATGCCTTCAAACGACAGAAACGTATATCCGTCCAGTTCAAAATTATCCGAATAAACGCCATCATATTCCCGGCCTCCGTACACAAACCGACAATGATTCTGCCTGATACAGTTGATACCAAGCTGTTCGCAGATATGTGCCGACGTTATCTCAACTGCCCAGTCATTAAGCTTTACACCCGCCATAACTGCCTGGGATTTAATAAAATACCTGCGATCCGAAGATATGGCCTTCATCTGAAAACCGTCCGTATCACTGCGCGTAATGATGATCTCGCCTTTTTTGAACCGAAACACCGGGACATCACTCTCAGACTCAATTTCGATGTTAAGCCTGCGTTCGCCGCTGTCCTTTGGGATCTCATCAAGTGCAAATCCCTTTTTCCCATCCCTTAATAGTTTTGTTCCCTCCGGGCCCGCTCCTACGGCTTCAAGGTAATACTTCTCAATGAAATCCTTAAAATCTTCCCAGTCAGGGTTCGTTATATATCCAAAAGCGCGCTTCGACAGTTCCGCCGCATAATTGACCACATGCAGCCGTTCTCTTCTAAAATCAACCTCTATAAGGGTGCACAGCATTCCGTCAACCATATACTCAACACGTGCCGGTATATAACTGTATTCCCTGATCCTTTTGTACAGAGCCTGCCTTGATACTTTATATTCCCTTGCAAGATTCGCAACACTTTCACCTGCTTTATTTCGGATAATGATATCCTCCATCCTTTCAGGAGTGATAAGCGGCTTACGTCCCGCGTTCCTGTCATTTCCCATGCAAAAAGCCTCCTTAATACAATTATGGAGGCTTTTTTATACTATGTCAACTTTTTAATTAATTTACATTTTTATTCACCCAAACACCCCGCCAAGCACTTCCATCACCCTTGCGTGCTCACTCTTAAGTTCTTCCGTATTATCTGATATGAACTCCTTATCATTTTCCTTTCCGGCCTTTTCAAGGCTGCCGGCAATATCGCCGAGGGAAGCTGCGCCTAACGTCCTTGCGGAGCTCTTTAAGGAATGGATCTTTATAACGTAACTGTCCATATCACCGTCCGTGAAATATTCATCAAGCTTTTTAAGCGGTTCATCTCCGTCCTCATAAAACGTTTTAAGAATATCAACGTACACATCCCTGCCGCCGCAGTGCATCATGCCTTTTTCAACATCAATTATATCCTGATCCTTAAGTGCCGAAAGGTCAAAGTCATCCTCACCGTAAGCGCCCTCATCCAAACCGTTATCTGCAGCCTCATCATCGCCGCCCGCGCTGAATTCAAGGACGACGCCGTCACTCTTATCGAGCTTATCCTTTGGCAGGTATTCCATCATCATGGCCTCGAGCCGCTCGGGGTCGATTGGCTTGGTGATATAATCATCGAAGCCTTCGTTTATATACTCCTCGCGCGCGCCGGATATCGCATTGGCCGTAATGCAGATGATAGGCGTGTCGTCATTCGGCGAATCATGCATCTTTTTCATCTCATGCAGCGTCTCCACGCCGTCCATGCCCGGCATCATATGATCAAGGAAAATGATATCGTATTTCTTATCACCGCTAAGGCTCAAACCTTCAGCACCGCTTAAGGCAGTATCTACCTTCACAAGGGTCTGCTTTACAAGGCTCTTAAATACGAGCAGGTTCATCTCGTTGTCATCTACCATCAGAACGCGGGCGCCGGCAGCCGTAAACGCGCTCCTGTATCCCGAACGCGAATAAATATCTGTGCTGAATGATTCTTTATAATCACCAAGGGGCTCCCATTTTACCACCTTTTGCTTTAAGGAAAACGAGAACACAGAACCTTCGCCGTATGTGCTCTTTACCTCAAGCGCCGATCCCATCATGTCAAGGAGGCTCCTTGTTATGTTCATGCCAAGGCCCGTGCCCTCGATATTCCGGTTGCGCTTCTCGTCTATGCGCTCAAACTCGGAGAAGAGCTTCTTCATATCCTCTTCCTTAATGCCGATACCTGTATCCTCAACTGCAACGTTTATGAATACTCCGTCCGGATCGTCCTCACACTTTTTAAATCCCATCGTGAAGGTGACCGTGCCCTTTTCGGTATACTTAACGGCGTTTGATAAGATGTTCGTGATTATCTGCTTGATGCGGACTTCATCACCGTTTAACATCTTCGGGATATCCCTGTCAAAGTCAAGCTTAAGAGAAAGCCCCTTTTCGTCCGCGCGTACCCTTGTCATGTTCACAAGATCGTTTATCACAGACGATAAATCGTAATCCACGGGCACGATCTCGATCTTTCCGGCCTCGATCTTCGAAAAGTCAAGTATATCGTTTATTATGCCAAGCAGCGTGTTGCCTGCATTTTTGATGTTCTCGGAATACGTGAGGATCTCCTTATCGTCAGAATCACGCAGGATCATTTCGTTAAGCCCCAGCACCGCGGTTATGGGCGTACGGATCTCGTGCGACATATTCGAAAGGAAGGTCGATTTTGCCTTGTTGGCGGCATCGGCAAGCTCAATCTGCCGAACCAGTGATTCTGACATGGTCTCAAGGCTTCGGGACAGGCGGCCCACCTCATCCTTGCTGTCAACGGACATCTTCTCGCTGTAATCACCTTCCGCGTAACGGTCGGCTACCTCCGTCATCTTCTTAAGCGGCGTTATTATTGACTTTACCCACATAATACCGGCCCAGACCGAGATTATGACGATGACGATCGAAGTAAGGAAAAGGGTTGCAACAAGGATCGCCTGTGGCCTGCCGATAATCGCCCTCGACACTTCGATCCCCAGGATCATGCCGTTCTTAAGTTCCGTTGTCACGATCTTTGCGGGCATGTTTTTGATCAGGGTCCTGTACCATGTTACCTTATCCCTTTCCATGTTATAAACAGTACTGAAAAACGTCCTGTCGGCATCGGGCATTTCATCGATATCGGCTCCGTTGGGATAGTTATAATGGTAAATGATATTTCCGTCCTTTTTCATCAGTATCGGCCTGCTGATGCTGTAAGGCCGCAGCTGTATCCCGGCAACCTCTTCACGGAGCATTTCAAGGTCGATATCCATTCCGATGACTCCCACGATCTTACCGTCCAAACTGTAGGGGATGATGTAAGAGATCATCGACACATCAATGTTTTTATTGTAATACGGATCCATCCACACCGGCTCTCCTTTCGAGATCGGGATATAATACCATCCGACATGCTCTACATCATCTTTATCATAAAGGCTCATATCGGTCGGTGCTTCCGTATGCCATTCTCCGGTCGCCGGGTCTTTTGTATAAAAGAATCCTGCGGTCGGTCCGAAGGTGTCGGGATCGTAGCGTAAATATACCGACATGGCCCCGCGTGTGTTCTCGGCTATGCTCTTTGACAGCTCGGAAATGTCTTCCGTATAAGCGGTCCTTTGTGCCTCGTCGTTAAAAAATCCGGGATAGGCCTCTGCCCTCTTCATCGCATAATTGCATATCGAATCCACGGACTGCTCCGATGAATTGAAATGATCGTCAAGCTCGGCCGCATAGTACTCCTCCGCGCTTAAGATTATCTCATTGGAATTGGAATCAAGCAGCCTCCTGCTCCTTACCATCGCCGTCACCATGAGCGTGCCGGTTGCTATGAGTGTTATTACCGCTATTACGATACTTATCCTTGTCTGGATGGATTTCATTGTCTACCTCGTTTATGGCTAAAGCCTGCGTACCTGCCTGCTTAACCTTATGCCGTTTCAAGCTCTTCGCTTTCCTTAAGCTCCCTCATTCCGGTAAGCAGATCTTCTATCAGATGTATAAGGCTTCCGTTCTCGTATGACTCTCCCTTTTTAAACCTGTACAGAAAGTAAGGCTTTTCGCCGGTCTTTAAGATCATTGCACCCTTGAAGCTCTGTATGAACGGCGCTATCTTCACAGGGTCGTACTTTGCCTTTTCATATACGGAAAGCTTGATCGCCCTGTTTTCTTCCTTTATATCCTTTATATACACCTGCCTTGCAAGCATCCTCATGTTCGCTATATCAAGGAGGTTTAACACCGCCTGAGGGAGTTCTCCGAAACGGTCACTTAACTCATCTCTCATCTCCTCGCGCTCGCCCTCGCTGTCGATGCCCGCGATGCGCTTGTAGATGTCAATCTTCTGATTCTCATTCATTATATAACTGTCGGGGATGTATGCGTCCACATTGATGTCGACAGACACCTCGTTGTCATCCGGCGCTTCGATGCCCTTTAGGCTGCGCACGGCTTCACTTAACATCTTACAGTAAAGGTCGTATCCCACGGCTTCCATGTGCCCGCTCTGCATCTCTCCTAACAGGTTGCCCGCGCCCCTTATCTCAAGGTCTCGCATGGCTATCTTATATCCCGATCCCAGCTCCGTGAAATCACGTATGGCCTGCAGCCTCTTCTCGGCCACCTCCTTAAGCAGCTTGTCCCGCCTGTACATAAGGAAGGCGTAAGCCGTCCTGTTCGAGCGTCCGACGCGGCCCCTAAGCTGATACAGCTGCGAAAGTCCCATCCTGTCAGAATCATGGATGATCATCGTGTTGACATTCGATATATCAAGGCCTGTCTCTATTATGGTCGTTGATACCAGAACGTCTATCTCGCCGTTTATGAAATCGGCCATTATCCGTTCAAGCTCCTGCTCCTTCATCTGCCCGTGAGCGAACGCCACGTTCGCATCGGGCACGAGCTTCTGAACGAAGTTGGTCATCTCGACTATTGTGTCCACTCTATTGTACACATAGAATACCTGTCCGTCCCTTGCGAGTTCCCTGTTGATCGCTTCCCTGACAAGCTCTTCGTTATACTCCATAACGAAGGTCTGTATGGGCATCCTGTCCTGCGGTGCCTCCTCAAGTACGCTCATGTCCATTATCCCGATAAGGCTCATATGGAGCGTCCTTGGTATGGGAGTTGCGGTAAGAGTCAGCACATCCACATTTTCCTTAAGCTTCTTTATCGTCTCCTTATGCCGTACTCCGAAGCGCTGCTCCTCATCGATTATGAGCAGCCCTATATCTTTATAATCAACGTCCTTTGAAAGCAGGCGGTGTGTACCGATGACTATATCCACCATGCCCTTCTTAAGGTCGTTTATCGTCTTTCTCTGCTGAGCGGCCGAATTAAACCTTGAGAGCATGTCTATCCGTACGGGATAATCCTTCATCCTCTGTACGAAAGTATTGTAATGCTGCTGCGCAAGGATAGTGGTCGGCACGAGATATGCCACCTGTTTGTTATCCTGAACCGCCTTAAATGCGGCACGAAGCGCTATCTCGGTCTTACCGTAGCCCACGTCTCCGCAGATAAGCCTGTCCATGATCTTTGAGGATTCCATGTCCCTCTTTGTGGCTTCTATCGCGGCAAGCTGGTCCTCAGTTTCCTCAAACGGGAACCTCTCTTCAAACTCAGCCTGCCATACTGTATCCTCACCGTACCTGTGACCTTCCTTTAACTGCCTTACTGCATACAGTTTTACAAGGTCCGTTGCTATCTCATCGATCGCTGTTTTGACTCTTGTCTTGGTCTTTGTCCATTCACTTCCGCCAAGCTTATTTAATTTAGGCGCGCTTCCCTTGGCCGAGCCGTATTTCTGTATCGCATCCAGGTTTGTTGCAGGGATGTATAAGTTTCCTCCGTCCCTGTACTCTATCTTCATATAGTCCTTGGTCACATGATCGACGCTAACCTGCTCGATGCCGCGGTAGATCCCGAGCCCGTGACTCTCATGCACCACGTAATCGCCTACGTTAAGCTCAGCCTGATCCTGTATCTTTTTACCGCCTTCATACTTTTTATGTTTCTTCTTTTTCTTCTGTGCGGTAAAGATATCGGATTCGGATATGACCACGAACTTTATGAGCGGATACTCAAAGCCCTGCCTTATCCGTCCGTATGAAACCATGATCTCACCGGGTTTTATCTCACGCGTGAAATCCTCGGTGTAGAATGCACTGATGCTGCCGCTTCCCGCAGTCTTTTTGCCTGTATCTTCTCCGCTCCCTGTATCGCCCGTGCTTATCGGAGCCCCGTCATCCATCAGGTCTTCCGCTATCCTCTTTGCCCTTGTGCGCGAGGCCGACAAAAGGAGAACGCGGTAACCGTTTTTCTTAAACCTTAAAAGGTCCTTTTTAAGTGCCTCAAATGAATTGTTGTATGAATTCATCGACTTGGCGATCATCGAGTACCGTTCTTCGGGCTTATACACGTTTTTATTTACCGGCAGTGCCGAAAGGGCGGCCGCATGGAAAAGAGCTGCCTTAGCCATAATCTGCGCCCTTGAAAACAGGATGTCTGTCTGCCCCGGAAGGATATAACCCTTCAAAAGCCTTGATTCCATTGACTCTTTAAACTCAGCCTCGGTGACATCGCCCTTTTCCTTAAGGCGTGCCGGTTCATCAAGGATGAGCAGGGTATTTTGCGTATCAAAATAGTCGAGGAATGACACTTCCTCGCTGTAGAAGTAGTTTACATAACTTTCGAGGTTCAGGCTGCTGACTCCGAGATACTTGGCCTGTTCCGCTATCTCCTGAGCCTGCGAATTAACACGGGCTGCAGCCTCCGCCTTTTCATCCTTTATAAGCTTTTTCTCGTACTTTTTCGCATCCGCAAGCAGCCTGTCGATCCCGGCTTCCTTTTCATCATCTGTAAGGATGATCTCGGATGCAGGAAATATCATGATGCTCTCAAGCTTTTCTATCGAACGCTGGCTTAACACATCAAAACTGCGGATAGAATCAACCTCATCGCCCCACAGCTCGATACGCACCGGGTTATCCCCCGTAAGAGGGAATATGTCGATGATCCCGCCGCGTACGGAAAACTGTCCGCCTTCCTCCACCTGATAGCTTCGGGTATAGCCAAGCGTCGTTAGCTGCCGTTGTAAGTCGGGAAGGTCTATCCTATCGCCGGTGCCTATATCCATGATATGGGCTTCAAGTGTTTCAAGAGGTACGATGTGCTCCATCAGCGCATCAAAGGTCGTAACTATCGTGACCGGCTCGCCTTCGATCAAAGGCTTAAGGCACGACATCCTCTGCTTTGTCAGCAGGTTGCCGTGAACGTCCGCCTGATAAAATATGAGGTCCCTCGCCCCGTACATCTCGACGTTTTTATCGTAGAACGCGTAATCCTCAAATATCTCCTTGGCACGCAGTTCATTATAGGTAACTATGAGTTTATAGCGGTAGCCTTCGCTTAAACCGTATACCACGTGAAGCTTCTGGGAATCGACGCAGCCGTTTAATTCAATTATACCGGGAGCCCGTTTTATGCGGGACCTTCCCTCTTCGTACTCCGCCATTTCGTTAAGGGGAGTGAGCAATGTGTTCACTGATTACCTCTCATCTGTCACTGACGCGAAGCCGGTTTTTTATGCTTCGGTGTCTTTACTTTCTTTCCGGTTATACTCCGTCATCGCCGCATCAACGTCACCGTTAAGCATCATCTCAACCGCATTGGCGGCCTTTATAAGTCCGTCCTGCACAGCCACGCGCTCCTCATCCGAAAAGTGGCTCAATACGTAATCCTTAAGGTCGTAGCCCTTGGGTTTTTCGCCGACACCTACACGGACGCGCATGAAGTCCTCGCTGCCAAGATGGGATATGATGTTCTTCATCCCGTTATGCCCTCCGGCACTTCCCTGCTTGCGTATCCTTATATTTCCCGGAGTCAGGTATATATCATCGTAGATAACGATAAGTTCGCTTTTAATATCGATCTTAAAATAATCTGCGGCAAGCCTTATGCTCTCACCGCTTAGGTTCATGTAGGTAAGCGGTTTTAAAAGTATCACCTTATTACCGCCGATGCTTCCCTTTCCGATGAGCGCCTTAAACTTGCCCGTATCGATACTTATGTTGTTCTTGTCGGCCAGGATATCCAGTGTGTCGTATCCGACATTATGCCGTGTATGGGCATACTCCTTACCCGGATTTCCCAGCCCTGCTACCAAATACATTTTTCGTTCCTCTTTCACAAGACACGGGGACGGTTCTTCCGTCCCCGCGAGTTTCGTGTCCCGTCTTAGTTTTTGTAATAACTTAATCTTCAGCCTTCTCATATGCTCCTATTATTGCTGTCTGTATCTGTTCACGTGTCTCCGACGTGATGGGATGTGCTATATCCCTGTAATCACCCTCCGCTGTCTTACGCGAAGGCATTGCTATGAACAGTCCGTGATCACCCTGGATCACCTTTATATCATGTACTACAAATACATCATCGATAGTTATTGATGCCACTCCCTTAAGCTTGCCTTCCTGATCTATCTTCCTAATCCTTACGTCCGTAATATTCATTCTACTTCCTCCACTTCCACCATTTTAGAACTACAATAATATAATACGGAACACTATTGAATTATTATCAGAAAACGTATCGCTCGTTCTTTTCAAGAACTATCTTTATCTCATCCTCTCCTTTGTAATATGAATTTGCACGGATCGTATCCCTGCTCTCTACGATACAGTTCTCAATATATGTATTATCTCCTATATAAACATCATTAAGAACGATAGAATTTTTTATAACACAGTTGTTGCCTACGAATACCTTCTTGAATATGATCGAATCCTCAACCGTGCCGTTGATGATCGAGCCGCTCGCGATAAGGCTGTTCTTAACGCTCGTGCCGACATTGTACTTGGCCGGCGGAAGATCATCGATCTTGCTGTAAACCTCGGGATATGTCTTAAAGAAATAATCCCTAACCTCAGGCTTTAAGAAGTCCATGTTGGTCCTGTAGTAATCCTCGACAGAAGCTATGTTGCTCCAGTATGTGTCGAGCTTGTATCCGTAGATACGCTTGATGTTCTTATACCTTATAAGTACATCCCTTACAAAATCAAACCTGTCTTCTTCGGCACATTTCTCGATAAGTTCAATGAGCTGCCTTCTCCTAATAACATAGATACCGCATGATATCGTGTTTGACTTTGCAGCCATAGGCTTCTCATCGAATTCCTCAACACGGTTGTCCTTGTCAAGCTTCATGATACCGTATCTTTCAGAATCATCTCCGCAGTCAAGAGTCTTGCACACCACCGTGATATCGGCCTTCTTTTCGATATGGTATTCAAGCAGCTTGTTGTAATCCATCTTGTAGATACCGTCGC
>JAILJC010000218.1 GCA_024694965.1 Lachnospiraceae bacterium | reverse complement strand
GTCCGATTATCCTTGATATGACTCCCGTGATCGCAAGAATTCCACCCTGTACTATGAAATTGGACCTCTTCCCCTCGTTATTATACATCCCTACCTCGATATATTAAGAGCATCCATAATGACCCGCTGTTTTTCTTCCATCAACAAACGGTCATCATCTGCCATATGGTCATATCCAACTAAGTGTAACATACTGTGAACGATTAGAAAAGCATATTCTCGCCTTTTGCTGTGGCCGTATTCAAGGGCCTGAGAGCCAACTTTTTCGGCGCATATGACTATGTCTCCCAGCATAAGCTCGCCTGTTTCAATGTTAAAGCAATCCTGTTTATCCTCTGCATCCGAAAAGTCACCCGGTGAAGCATAATCAGACATCGGAAACGACAGAACATCCGTTACACTGTCGATACCGCGCTGAGTACGGTTGATCGTCTTCATCTCATTTTCATCCGTTATAAGAAGGCTGACTTCCGCTTCATACGGGCAGTCAACTTCATCAAGGACCGCATCTACAGCCTTTTTGTATACTTCCACCGGATCAAAATCAAAATCGGTATCCGCTTCACATTCAAAACCGTAAGTCACTTTAAAACCCTCTTTCTTCCAATTGAGTGTTGTGCTTTAATGCGTTTTTCCTTCCTGGCACTTTCCTTTTTCTCGTACTTTTCATATGCATTTACGATCCTTTGCACAAGCGGATGCCTTACTACATCCTTGGATGTAAGGTTGATAAAACCGATATCTTCAACATCTTTTAAGACTTTTATCGCAACATCCAGGCCGCTTACCGTATCCTTTGGAAGGTCTTTCTGAGTCTGGTCGCCGGTGACTACCACCTTCGATCCGTAGCCTATCCTTGTTAAGAACATCTTCATCTGTGCAGGAGTGGTATTCTGCGCTTCGTCGAGTATTATAAAGGCGTTATCCAGTGTCCTTCCTCTCATGTATGCCAAAGGGGCGACCTCTATAAGGCCCTTTTCCGTATTTTTTATAAAGCTTTCAGCTCCCATTATCTGATAAAGGGCATCGTAAAGCGGCCTGAGGTATGGATCAACCTTGCTCTGCATGTCTCCCGGAAGGAAACCGAGCTTTTCTCCTGCCTCTATTGCGGGACGTGTCAGTATTATTCTTGATACCTCCTCGTTTTTAAAGGCAGTTATCGCCATTGCCATTGCAAGGTAAGTTTTGCCCGTTCCCGCCGGTCCTATACCGAATACGATCATTTTGTTCTTTATGGAATCGATGTATTCCTTCTGTCCGAGTGTCTTTGGCTTTATGGGCTTTCCGTTTACTGTATGGCAGATTATGCTGTCATCCATCATCGCCATGCTTCCGTGTACGTTCTCCAAAGCCATAGATATGCAGTAATTAACGTTCTGCTCATTTATATCATTGCCTTTTCTGCTTAGCTTTGAAAGTTCGTCAAGAATGAGTATGGCATTATCCACATTGGCTGCATTGCTACCCGTAACCTTTACGCTTCCGTTGCGCTCTATTATGGTAACGTTAAGGGACCTCTCGATCCGCTTTGCATGGCAGTCAAGTTCGCCAAATACATTTCCCGCATAAGGCGGCTCTATCGTTATCGTCCTTGAATATGCACCTTCAGACATTTAAACCCTCCGATGATCTTTTACTTATGATATGGTTCGTTGGCATTGATCTTAAAGCCACGGTATATCTGTTCAAGAAGGATGACTCTCATAAGCTGATGCGGGAAAGTCATCTTTGAAAAGGACAGATGTATGTCGGCTCGGGAGATAACTTCATCCGAAAGTCCCAAAGAGCCTCCGATCACAAACTGTATCGTACTTTTCCCGTTTAGTCCCGCATCGTTTATAAGCTCTGCAAGTTCCGGGGATGACATCATTTTTCCATCTATCTCAAGCGTGACAACAAGCGCATCATCCCTTAAATTTTTTATAAGCCGGCTTCCTTCTAGCTGTTTTGCCTTATTATCCAGGGCCTGTGCGCGGCCTTCCATTGTTTTCTCATCAGCCGTTTCGATAATTTTTATCCTGCAAAATTTTGAAAGCCTCTTTACATACTCTGAGACGGCATCCTTAAGATAATCTTCTTTAAGCCTTCCCACGCACAGTATCTCTATATTCATGATCCCGGACCTTAAATACCAAGTAGAGGCACTTTCGGTGCCTCTACTTTTACAAGAGTTATTGTTTGATTACCTGCTCTTTAAAAAATCATCTATTCCGTGAGCCGCAGCCTTACCGGCACCCATTGCAAGGATCACAGTTGCGGCTCCGGTCACTGCATCGCCGCCTGCAAAAACACCTTCTTTACTGGTCTTTCCGAATTCCTCTTCGGCTACGATACATTTGCGCTTATTAACTTCAAGTCCCTTTGTTGTCGATGATATAAGCGGATTTGGTGATGTTCCGAGAGACATTATAACCGTATCAAGTTCCATCTCAAATTCAGAACCCTCTATTACGACGGGAGAACGTCTTCCCGATTCATCAGGTTCTCCGAGCTCCATCTTAACGCATTTCATTCCTTTTACCCAGCCGTTTTCGTCAACGAGGATCTCGGTCGGATTGGTAAGCAGGTTGAATTTGATACCTTCTTCCTTGGCGTGATGCACTTCCTCGACCCTGGCCGGAAGCTCGGCCTCTGATCTTCTGTATACGACAGTAACATCTGCTCCGAGACGGAGAGCTGTCCTTGCGGCATCCATCGCTACGTTACCGCCTCCCACAACTGCCACCTTTTTACCCGGCCTTATGGGAGTATCATAATCATCATCAAAGGCCTTCATAAGGTTACTCCTTGTAAGGTACTCGTTTGCGGAGAACACTCCGTTTGCCGACTCGCCGGGAATCCCCATAAACCTCGGAAGGCCTGCTCCGGATCCGATAAACACGGCATCAAAGCTTTCCTTTTCCATCAGTTCATCGATGGTCGTGGATTTACCGATTATTACATTTGTTTCTATTTTTACGCCGAGCGCACGTACATTATCAATTTCCTTTGCAACAACTGCCGATTTCGGAAGACGGAACTCGGGTATACCGTATACGAGCACTCCGCCCGGTTCATGCAGTGCTTCGAAAATGGTCACGTCATAGCCCATCTTTGCAAGTTCTCCGGCACACGTAAGACCTGCGGGGCCCGAACCTATTACAGCGACCTTCTTATCGATCTTTACAGTTGGTGGAGCCGGCTTTATATTGTTCTCCCTTGCCCAGTCAGCAACAAATCTCTCAAGCTTTCCTATGGAGACAGGATCTCCCTTTATTCCCCTTATACACTGCCCTTCACACTGACTCTCCTGCGGGCATACACGACCGCAAACGGCAGGCAGTGAAGAAGCATCGCTTAATATGCTGTTTGCCTTTTCAAAGTTCTTTACGCTTACTTCGTGGACAAAAGCCGGTATGTCGATAGATACCGGACAGCCCTGGATGCAGCGTGCGTTTTTGCAGTTAAGACACCTTGAAGCTTCGGCAACGGCTTCCTCTTCATTATATCCAAGACATACCTCATCAAAATTGCAGGCCCTTGCCTTGGGATCCTGTTCCGAAATCGGGATTCTTTTTAATACATCTGTTTCCATTATCAGTAAACCTTCCTTTCCGTTAAGCGTTGCCGCAGTTGCCCTTATGTGTGTCACCTTCGGTTTCCTTAAGGTAAGCCCTTCCCTCTTCGGTCTTGTAGAGCTGCTGGCGTTTCATTGCCTGGTCAAAATCAACCTTATGGCCATCAAACTCCGGACCGTCTACGCAGGCAAACTTAACCTCACCGTCAACAGTCACCCTGCAGGCGCCGCACATACCGGTGCCGTCAACCATTATCGGATTAAGGCTTACTACGGTCGGAAGGTCAAGCTCTTTGGTGAGAAGACATACGAATTTCATCATTATCATCGGGCCTATGGCTATACATACATCGTATTTGTGACCCTGCTCTTTTACGAGGTCCTTTATGACTTCCGTTACCATTCCCTTCCTTACATATGAACCGTCATCGGTCGTTATATAAAGATTTCCCGCCACAGCCTTCATTTCGTCTTCCAGTATAAGAAGGCTTTGTGTTTTTGCGCCCACGATGACATCCGCATCAACACCGTTTTCTTTAAGCCATTTTACCTGAGGATAAACGGGTGCGGTTCCTACGCCGCCGGCTACAAACAGTATCTTCTTTTTCTTAAGCTCATCAATTGGTTCCTTACATAATTCGGACGGCTGCCCAAGAGGACCTACAAAATCCCTGAACGCATCACCCGCTTTTAGCTTTGACATGCGCGCTGTGGAACCTCCCACGATCTGAAACACTATCGTAACGGTTCCTTCAGTCCTGTCATAATCACATATGGTAAGGGGCACACGTTCACCCTTTTCATCTATCTTGACGATGACAAACTGCCCGGGCAGGCATGATCCTGCAACCCTTGGGGCCTTTACATCCATAAGATAAATGTTTTCGGCAAGCATCTGTGCCTTTAATATCTCATACATATGGTAATCCTCCTGTAATAGTATTGATCGTCCTATAACACTATATATTTTCGGGTATGAAAATGCAACGGTTTTTACATGACCATCCCAAAATCGTAATCCCCACGTTTAACGTTCCTTGTCAGCGTAAATACCTCACCGGTCTGAGCATCTACCGCATAAGTCGTGTTCTGTTTTTTGCCTCCCGCATACTCTTCGATAACGTAAAAGCTGCGGTCTTCGTGTGAATAGCCGTAATTTGCCTTGAATTCATGGTCCATAACGGGGTGACCGAGTGTGACAAGCGTAAGCTGGACTGCCGACTGTGCATATGAGGCATCGATAAGGCCCTTTATGCTTAAGTTGTATTCCGCACTTACAACATCACTTTCGTTACCGAGTGCATTTACGACAATAAACTTAAATTCGCTTTTTCCAAGAGGCATGAGAACCGGCGGCTCATATTCCGGGGATTCAGTGTTTGGCTCGGTACCGTCCGAAGTGTAATGTATGATACCTTCCATCGGCTCCTCGAGCTTTATAAGCTGGGGCATTGAATAATCACCGGCCTGAGTTAAAAGCCTTGGCAGTGCCACCTTTATTATCTCTATATCATAAGTTTTGCTTACAGGCTCGCTCACAACACCCTTTTCATTTACATATATGGCTGAAACCGTTGTTTCCCCCTCATCAAGAGGTATGGGTGAAACATATTTTGCAGAATCAACCGTCGGATCGCTTCCGTCAAGTGTATAGTGAATGGAACCTTCACCGTCATGTGTAAGGGTGAGTTCCTGCGGTTCATGATATATGCCTTCCTCAATTCCAAACAGAGGTGCACTTGATGAATACTGACTGAACATATAGGCAATGTCCTTATTTGTATTCATTCCTGCAAGCCTTACGATCGAATCCGTATCCCCTTCGGCTTCGTAACATTTAAGAAGCCGCTCATATACGGAAATGTCATCCGGATCGTCATCAAGCATATCGTTAAGTACCGCTATGGCTTCATCATATTTCTCAAGCTTTAAATACGAATCGGCAAGCAAAGAACGCGGTCCGGCTTCTTTTTTGTCAATGGATAAGACATGGCGTGCGGTTTTTATCGCAGCTTCATAGTCACCATCATTAAATTCCGTCTTTGCCTTTTCATACTGAAATTCAAATGAATAATAGTTTTCAACCGATTTTGCAAGCCTGTATATCCCAAACACAAAAAGCAGACCTAGAATCAGCGCCGCAGCGACCAATAATCCGGGTCCGATATTTTTTCTTTTGCTCTTTTGTTTTTCGGGTGCGGGTACGGGAGCGTTATCGGGTTCAAAAAACTCTTCATCCTGTATTGAAACATCCGAAGAAGCCTCTTCCACGGAATCAGCGATCAGCTCGGCAACTTCCGAGATCGTCTGCTCGATACCGACTTCAAGCTCCACCTCAAAGTCCGGTACCATTTTGATCTCCTCACCGCATTTTGAACAGTAAAGGAAACCTTCCTTGATCTCCTCACCGCATTTAGGACATACCATATATTTTCCTTTATTTGATAAACAAGTAAAAATTACATTGCACTGACAACATTGTACATGAGCATTGCTATAGTCATAGGGCCCACACCTCCGGGAACGGGAGTTATGGCACTGCATTTTGGAGCAACGCTTTCATAATCAACGTCTCCGCAGAGCTTTCCGTTTTCCATCCTGTGTATACCCACATCAATAACAACTGCACCGTCTTTTATATATTCTTCATTTATCATTTTGGGACGTCCTATCGCAACAACCAGGATATCCGCACGTTTGCATACCTCTTTTAAGTTCTTTGTCTTTGAATGGCATACGGTAACTGTGCCGTTTTCGCGTAAAAGAAGCAATGACATTGGTTTGCCTACTATATTGCTCCTTCCGATGACCACACATTCCTTACCGGCTATTTCGATATCAGAATATTTAAGAAGCTTGATCACTCCTGCGGGAGTGCAGCTTACAAACCCCTTCTCGCCTATGCACAGTGCACCTACAGACATCGGATGGAAGCCATCCACATCTTTAAGAGGAGAGATCCTCTTTATTATCGTATCCTCATCTATATGTCCGGGAACAGGCAGTTGAACCAGTATTCCGGTTACCTTCGGATCGTCGTTAAGCTTATCGATAAGTGAAAGCAGCTCATCCTGTGATGTTTCTTCCGGAAGCTCATAGCTTTGCGAATCGATCCCTATATAAGCACAAGCCTTTTTTTTGTTTCCGACATAAACCGTGGAAGCGGGATATTTACCAACCTGTATCACGGCAAGGCAGGCTTCTTTTCCCTCGCCCTTTTTTCTTGCGACTTCTTCCTTAAGCTCATCCTTTATCTTCTGTGATATTGCTTTTCCGTCTATTATCTTTGTCATTTTAACCTCCGAAAACAGATAACCCTGTTTAAAACAAACCGACTATCTTTCCGCTGTCATCAACGTCTATACTGTATGCCGCCGGATTTTTGGAAAGTCCCGGCATCGTCATTATGTTCCCGGTAACGACAACGACAAACCCCGCGCCTGCGGAAACATACATTTCCCTTACATTTATTTCAAAACCCGAAGGACGACCGAGCAGTGTCTGGTCATCCGATAAGGAATACTGGGTCTTGGCAATGCAGACGGGAAGATTTCCGTATCCGAGCTTCTCAAGCTCTCCCATCTGTTTTAAGGCTTTTGTTGAATATGAAACTCCGTCCGCTCCGTAAACCTTTGTTGCTATGGTACTTATCTTCTCTTTTATCGTAAGCCCTGTATCATAAAGCGGTTTAAAGTCATCTGAGTTTTCATCAAGTGCCTCAAGAACCTTAAGTGCTAGTTCTTTTCCGCCGTCTCCGCCGTGCTCCCAGACCTGTGAGAGTGCGAACCTGCAGCCCCTGTCCTCACAGAACTTCTTTACAAGATCAAGTTCGGCATCGGTATCGCTTGAAAACCTGTTGAGAGTCACAACTACCGGAACTCCGTAAAGTTTAATGTTTTCTATATGTTTTTCAAGGTTTACTATGCCCTTTTTAAGAGCTTCAAGATCCTCATTACCTAGGTTTTCCTTACTGACACCGCCATTGTACTTAAGTGCGCGCACCGTTGCCACAAGCACGGCCGCTCCCGGTTTTAATGAAGCGGACCTGCATTTTATATCGAAGAATTTTTCGGCCCCCAGATCTGCACCGAAACCGGCTTCCGTAATTACGTAATCGGCCATTTTAAGTGCCGCTTTTGTCGCTATAACACTGTTGCAGCCGTGTGCGATATTCGCAAACGGACCGCCGTGAACAAGTGCGGGAGTATGTTCAAGGGTCTGTATGAGATTTGGTTTTATCGCATCCTTAAGCAAAGCTGTCATTGCTCCGACAGCCTTTATATCCGAAGCCGTAACGGGATTACCGTCAAGATCGTATGCTACCACGATCCTCGACAGCCTTTCCTTAAGATCCTTAAGATCCGATGCCAGACATAACACGGCCATTATCTCGGAAGCAACCGTAATAACAAAATGGTCTTCCCTAACAAAACCGTCGGTTTTTTCGCCAAGACCTACAACTATGTTTCTTAACGCCCTGTCATTTATGTCTACGCACCTTTTCCAGATAACAGCTCTTGTATCTATCCTTTTTTCGTTTCCCTGCTGGATATGATTGTCAAGCATCGCAGCCAGAAGGTTATTTGCTGCGGTAACGGCATGGAAATCTCCGGTAAAATGAAGATTAAGCTCCTCCATGGGAACAACCTGTGAATAACCGCCGCCTGCAGCTCCTCCCTTAATGCCAAAGCACGGACCAAGGGACGGCTCCCTGAGCGCAAGTATTGCTTTTTTGTCAAGCTTTGCAAAGGCCTGCGCAAGTCCTATACTGGTAGTTGTCTTCCCTTCACCGGCAGGCGTGGGATTTATAGCTGTTACAAGTATAAGCTTGCCGTCCTTATTTGAGTTTATCTTTTTAAGATAACTATCGCTTAATTTTGCCTTGTATTTACCGTAGAGTTCAAGGTCATCTTCCGAAATATCAAGCTTTGCCGCCACCTCTTTTATCGGCAGCATTACCGCTTCCTGAGCGATTTCGATATCTGTTTTCATCTGGTCTCCTTTACTGGGTTAACCTAAATATACTCCTCTATGTAAGCCTCGAGCTGTTCCATGCTCATAAGTACTTTCCTTGGTTTTGTACCTTCTTCCTCACCGACAACGCCGGCTTCGGCGAGCTGGTCCATTATCCTTGCCGCACGGTTGAAGCCGATCTTGAAAAGCCTCTGCAGCATACCGATTGATGCCTTGTTTTTATCTATTATCGCCCTTGCCGCTTCGGCAAAGAGTTCATCTCTTCCGTTGCCCGGCGAAGACGAGCCGAATGAAGCATCTGATGAAGAACCTGACGAAACAGAAGCAGTTTTTATCTTTTCAGCTATCTCTTCATCATATCCTTCCTGTCCGCTGTGATCCTTCAGGAAGTCTACTACGCTGTTTACCTCTTGGTCCGATACAAAGGCTCCCTGCACCCTTGCGGGTTTTGTATATCCCTGGGGATAAAACAGCATATCGCCCTTACCCAAAAGCTTCTCGGCTCCAACCATGTCGAGGATGGTACGGGAATCGACACCGCTTGAAACACTGAACGCGATCCTGCTCGGCATGTTCGCTTTTATAAGTCCCGTAACGACATCAACGGACGGGCGCTGAGTAGCTATTACAAGATGGATGCCCGCAGCTCGTGCCTTCTGGGCGATACGGCAGATGGATTCCTCAACCTCTTTTGAGGCTACCATCATAAGGTCCGCAAGCTCGTCGACTATAATAACGATCCTTGGAAGTACTTTATATCTGTCCTGCTCGGGAACATCAGTCATTGACTCAACCTTCCGGTTATATCCGTTAAGATCACGAACTGAAAACTCGGCAAACCTGTTGTACCTGTCATCCATCTCGGCAACTCCCCATTTAAGGGCTTCCGAAGCCTGTTTGGGGTCAGTTACCACAGGTATCATAAGATGCGGTATTCCGTTATAAACGCTTAACTCAACTACCTTCGGATCGATCATTATGAGCTTCACTTCATCAGGCCTTGCCTTATAAAGAATGCTCATGATAAGGGTGTTGATACATACCGATTTACCCGAGCCGGTGGCACCCGCTATCAGCATGTGCGGCATCTTTCCGATGTCAGCCACCACCGTTTCACCGCTCAGTCCTTTTCCGACTGCAAAACTGAGCTTGCTGTCAGATCTTTTAAACTCCTGACTCTCAATAAGATCACGGAGCATGACAGCCGTATTTTCCTCATTCGGAAGCTCTATTCCTATTAATGATTTTCCGGGTATCGGCGCTTCTATACGTACATTTTTTGCTGCCATGGAAAGCATGATATCATCACTTAGTCCCAGTACCTTGCTTACCTTGACTCCGACATCCGGTTTCATTTCAAACCTTGTTATCGCAGGCCCCTGTGTATAACCCGTCATTGTAACGGAAACGCCGAATTCCTTAAGTGTTTCCTGAAGCTGTCTGGCCTTGCTGTCAAGCATGCTCCTTGAATCACCCCTTGAAGCCGAAGAGCCCTTCTTAAGTAGATTCACCGGAGGAAACTTAAAATCACGTACGATACGTCTTGCGTTACTTTTTTTAACTGGAGCTTTAGCGGGCTCCGGTACATAACGGGTTTCCTTAACGACCGCAGCGGGCCTTACTGGTCTTACGGGCTTTTCTTCAACGATACTGTCATCTATGATCTCATCTTCGATGATCCTGTCGGCTTCAACGTAGATTGTATGATCGGAACGTACATTGTCATACTTAACCTGCCGTTCGTTAACGACACTTTCCGGCTTTATCTCATAAATTTCATCATCTTGTATGTTGTTTGCTACAGGATAAGGCTCCATGCCTGATGAAGGATCATATGATACCTCGTGTATATCATCGTTTATCTCGGGCCTGTCGGGAGCGGGAGTAAGCTTTGTTTCGAGCATTACTCCGGATACTTTCCTGTCAATACGGGGACTTCCGTCTTTCTTCTTTCTAAGGTTTTCCTCGCGGATCCGTTCCTCTTCCTGACGCCGCTTAAGCCTTTCAAGATCCCGCTGTCTTAAACGTTCATCCCTTTCCTTAACCTTCTGTTTGCGTATTTCCTCTTCTTCAAGCCTTTTAAGCCTTTGTTCCTCCTGCCTTAACCGCCGGTTCTCTTCGCGAATGGGGCGCTCCTCTTCGCGCCTTGCACGTGCCCGGTTAAGATCGTTCCTTGCATTGTCTATGAGTGTACGACCACCGTTTTTCACACCGCCAAGCAATGACCGTTCGGTTATAAGTATTAAGGCTATAATAACAAGGACCGAGAGCACTATATAAGTACCCGCGCGTCCCAATCCTTTGTCAAGAATACTGCTTATAAAGCCTCCGACAATACCGCCGCCTTTTTTAAGGCCCTTACATTTTTCGAAGTATTCGGTATATTTGGTAACTTCCGTATCATGCGGGAACTGAAGCAGCTGTGCAAACGAACACAGTGACAAAAGTATAAGTATACCCGACCATATCTTAACGGCTGAAACAGGATTACCTTTATTCTTTAAATAGAAAACGGTAAATATTACGATGGCAAAAGGCACAAGATAAGAAATGATGCCAAAAAGCCCGTATAGGATATCGCTTATGAATTCTCCCAGGTTTCCTGCAAAACCAATAATGCTCATAAGCAGCAATATCGAAAAAGCGATCACCGCAATGAGAACTATCTCATTCAGTAATCCCTCTGAAGAGCGGGTATTTTTCCTTTTGCTGCCGCTCCCTGTTGCCTTTCCCCTTGTTTTTCTGTTTTTTGGCGATGCTCCCCTTGCCATTTAACTTCCCCTGATATTCCCCTTTGATTATTTAACCAAGAACACAATTATCGATACCGCACCGGCTATAAGACAATATATCCAGAACGGTTTGAATTTACGATTGACTGCAAGCGCATTTACAAGCTTTAGGGCAAAAAATCCGATGACTGCGGCCAGTATCATGGCAATGACACAAGCACCGGCAGGAGCCGATGTACCTCCTTTTGATCCCGGGAGCTTGAAAAGCTCAAGTATAAGCGCCCCAAGTATAGCGGGCATTGACATTATAAACGAATACTTTACAGCAAACCTTCTGTCAAATCCGCAAAGCAGGCATGCAGTTATCGTGGTTCCGGAACGCGATATTCCGGGAAGGACTGCAAAGCCCTGGCTTATGCCGGTTATGAGTGCATCTCCGAAATGAGCTTCTTTCTGCTTTTTATTTCCCTTATCAATGAGATCGGAAATGAACAGGATTCCGCCTGTACCTATAAGACACAGGCCTACCACCAAAAGATTGCCCGACATGGCTTCAACTACATCATCAAGAAGCACACCCATGATCCCTGTCGGTATAGTGGAAATAAGGAGCATGACAACCAGCTTCCTGTGAGGTGTGGTACAGATAGGAAGATATTCCTGACGGTTTATGGCTGAGATGTTCTTAAAAAACCTTACGATATTAACCGCTGCATCCCTGCAAATGCCGCCGAAATCAACAAGCAAACGGATGACATCCTTATAATACACAGCAAAAACCGCTGCCAGGGTGGCAACATGCAGAAGGACCTCAAAAAGTATTCCTCCGTCCGTTTCAACACCGAACAGGCCGTTTATTATAGCAAGATGTCCGGAACTGCTGACCGGAAGAAATTCGGTCAGACCCTGAACGATCCCCATTATTATCGCTTGAAAAGAAGACATAACAAAACCTCCCACTTAAACTCCGTTTATCAGTAAAACCCACTTCTCAGGCCTGCTAATGATACCACAGTTCGCCGTTTTACGCAAAC
>JAILJC010000194.1 GCA_024694965.1 Lachnospiraceae bacterium | reverse complement strand
AGTGCATATTCGATCACTCCGTCGGGTCCTAAGTTAAACTCAAGCAGCGAATTGGCTGCAGCTGCAGCTTTCTTGCGGTCACCGTTTCCTGTAAGCATTACCGTGATGACCGAGCCGCCGTATGATGTTCCGCTTATCGATGCATCATAATACTTCTTTGACTTGGCATTCTTATTCTCATATGATCCGGTTACTTTTATTCCGTTTACAAAGAACGTATGAACCATAGTATCTTCATACAGGTTCCAGATCGAACTTCCGGACGGTACTCCCTCTATCCACTTTGCATACAGTGTGATATTCGCGGTAACCGGTGTGTCAAAATCATATTTATTCTCGCATGCGGCTTCCTTATACCAGCCAACACATACAAATCCGTATACCTCAGGCGTTGCAGGCCTTGTTGCCTTTCCGTCCTTTTCAACCGATTGAGCTGCAGGTGCCGGCGTTGCTTCGGGATGTCCGTTTAAGTTAAATGTAACGGTAAACAACTCCGCATCCTTGTCGATCCACTTAGCATAAATCGTGGTATCACCAATGATCACACCATCAAAATCAAACACTGCCGTGCATGCCGCATCCTTAAACCATCCCATGAACTTAAAGCCGTCAGCCTTGGGATCCGTTGTGGGTTTTGTTGCCTTATTACCCGCTATCACTGTCTGAGGAGCAGGGACATCCGTAGCTTCCTTACCGTTCATATCAAATGTAACGGTGAATTTAGCTTTCTCTCTCCATCCCGCATAGAGCGTGATATTTGCGGTTACCGGTGTATCAAAATCATAAAGATTGGTGCACTCGGCTTCGGTATACCAGCCGGTAAAAGAAAATTCGTCAGTAGCAGGATCCGGATAAGGCTTGCTAACCGTCAAACCGCTTATTACGTTCTCATCGGCGGGTGCCGTACCCGGCTTTCCGTTTAAGTTAAATTTAACCGTAAAGGTCGGCTTTTTTTCGATCTTAACATTGGTGGCAGCATGGTCTCCGGACATAACAACACTGTTATTACCGATCTTTCCAACAACACCACCCTCCGGTTCTGTTATCTCCATGCTGGCATCTATATTGATGGTCGAGTTATTTGCGCTTACAGCGTACTCCGAACCGGTAGCGACAAGCTTACCGCCCATCACGGCGATAGGTTTATCTAAAGAAACAAGGCCTGTTTTACCTTCGGCTATAACCGAACCGTCTATCAGGGTAAAACCTCCCCTTGCATAAATACCGCACTGCTTGTTGCTTTTGGATACACCGATAAGTTTTGTATCACTTCCATCAACTTCCAACAAACAGCCCGGGGTATAAATACCGTTACCGTCTCCTCTGAACGTAAATTCACCCTGAATATTAACGTTTCCGCCCGAAGCACTCACATAGAGTCCTTCCATGTTTGTGGAAGTATTTTCTATCGTGTTGCCTTTACCCCTTAAATTAAACGGTATTTCGGCATATATCTTGGCACTTTTTTTCGGATCTACGCCCTTTACGCCCGTGACATTATTAAGAGTCAGTGTATTGGTTTCCGGATCATAAACCGCGGTCGCACCGGTTCCCTCAACGGCCGATGAAAGGTCGCTGCAGTTATTTGATGTTACACGGGTCGACCCGATCCATAAGTCATACAGATCGCCCTGCGCTATTTCAACCTTTGTTGCAGGCTTCTTATCGCTTTTAACGATCGTTCTTCCATCTTCGCTTATGCTTCCGCCTTCAGGATATGTAATATATGCATGATCAAGTACGATCTTGCCGCTATCTGCAAACACACCGTAATTTTCCGGGCCTTCATCCTGTGCATATGCATTCAGTTCTCCGGAAACGGTAATGTTTCCGGCATCACTGTAAACACCGTAACATTTGGAAATATAAGTATCAGCCGGATTGCAGTTTGACGTAACCCTTGCGCTTTTGCCGATGCTGATATCCCCGATCGCATAAATACCGAAATAAGACTTACTGTCATCACTTGCTATATCGCATGTCACATTCACTATACCATTGGGAATACTGAAAGACCCGTCTGCCGTAATTCCCATGTTCACAGTTTTCACGGTATTGACAGTAACTCGTGCATCGTTAATTGTAATATTACCATGACTGTATATTTCGCCCGGTTCAGTATATAAACCTCCTTCCACTTTTCCGCCCATTTTACATTCAAGCGTAAGCCCTTTGTATTCTAAAGGATGAATTATTTCGGACGGGCTTGAAAGTGTCAGATTTCCGCCGCAGGAAATACTGCAATCCCACGAGGTCCCGGATACGGGTGTGGATTCTATTGTCAGTGTTCCTTTCTTTCTTTTCGGCAGTATTGATGAACTTTCATTGGTGCTCTCGATCGAAAGGTTTCCCTGCGTATCGATGGCTCTGCAGGTTTTATCGTTCCTTCCCTTCGGTGATATCTTACAGTCACCGATAACGAGAATGGTTAAATCCCCAGCGAGTCCCTTTTCCTCAATATTAACAGACGGTATTTCAGCAGTACTATACGTGGATCCGGTGCCGATTTTCCGATCGCCTACTATCTCATAATCTTTCATCGTCAGTACATTGTCCTTGTACATCAGATATCCTTTTACAGAGCTCGGTATTTCGGCAAGCGTATTATAAACATTATCATCTGTTCCTATATATTTTCCTGCCATGCCGGCTTCAGACAGTTCTACACCGTTAACATACAGCGTGATACCACCCGCACCGTCGCGTCCGGCAGCATCTTCCGCGGATTCATCATCCGCATCAACCAGCTCCAACGTTTCCGAATCTGTGATACTTTCCCCGTCTTCTTTAAGAACATCGGCGATCTCCGATACGGCATCCGCTGTTTCAGTTTCAACATCCGCCAATGCTTCCGAAGGCTCCGAAACTGCTTCTGTCAGTTCATCAGACAGAATCAAGTCATCGGATACCTTGTCAATCCCGGCAGCAAATACAGTACTGCCCATTTCGCCCATGACCATGATGAACATCATGAACATCGCCAACAGTTTTCTCGTTCTTTTCATCCTTCTCATCCTTTCCTTTCATTGCAGATTGAACCGGTAATACTAAATAAAAGTATACCTTAGCACCCAAAAAAAGAATATCCACAAAAATGATGATATTTATTTCTAACCAACGGTTGCTATCCCCAAAACCCTTGCTTCTATCGCAAGCCGCACACGCGACAGCCCGCTCTTTTCGCACATATGGTTTATATGCGTTCTGACCGTTGCCTTGCTTATCATAAGTTCATCGGCGATCTCCTGGTCGGAAAGCCCTTCCGTCAAAAGGCGCAGCACATCCATCTCCCTTTCCGTGATCTCATTGTTTTTCGTCGTTCCGATATCAACAACGGGAGCCTCATCCGGGTATACCGATTCGCCCAGCATGGTCAGGTTCATTACCTTAAGC
>JAILJC010000175.1 GCA_024694965.1 Lachnospiraceae bacterium | reverse complement strand
GCGATACCCATTTTCGCCCTATATACAAAATATAATCATACAGATGTCTCGATCCCTCGTAATTAAGCTTTGGCAGGGTATCATGCCCCCACCACCCGTCGTAGGTATGGTTATACGGCCATGCGGACTCATCATTGAACCTGAAATAATCCCTGTACGGACTGTCCTTCGAAATATAGGCGCCCTTCTCATAACCGTTCGCATCCTCATATATGCGCTCCCTGTCAAGCCACTTGTTAAAGGAGCCGCAGTGGTTGAAGACGCCATCTAAGATCACCCTTATGTTTCTCCTGTGGCACTCGGACACAAGCCTTGCGAACAGTTCGTTGGAAGCATCCAGATTTTCACGGCTTGTAACCCTGTCTATATATCTTGTCGCCTGCTTGTTATCATACTCACCGTTTTCAAGCAGACGTCCCTCATCCTTAACGATCCTGCCTATATGCGGATCGATATTATCATAATCCTGGATATCGTACTTGTGATTGGAAGGCGAGACGAACAGCGGATTAAAATAGATCACATCTATACCGAGGTCCGCAAGATAATCAAGCTTATCGATAACTCCCTGAAGATCGCCGCCGTAGAATTCACGCACGCCCATAGTAGCGGGGTATTTGCTCCAGTTATCAACCCTGATCGTATGATCACCTATATAATTGTATTCATGCGAAAGTACATCATTTGACGGATCCCCGTTGAAGAAGCGGTCCACGTATATCTGGTACATTACCGCGCCCTTTGCCCAATCGGGCGTTTTAAAGCCCGGCTTTATGGTAAAATAGTACGCCTCCTCGGCACGACCTACCGCACCGCGGGTATCATACCGGCATATCTGGCTTCCGCCGACTATCTCAAAATAATATCTTATGGGATCGTTATCCAGCTGATATGTATATCTGTAGTAGTCAAAATTACCCTCAGTCTCATACTTCTCACACAGATACCTCTGGCCGTTGCATATCAGGAAAACATGATCAACGTTGCTCTTATATGTTCGGAACCTCAGTGTTACCGTAGCGTACGGATTGGGTTCCGGCGGATCCACGTAGTCAGAAGTGTAGTCGGCGAACAGTGCCTTCTTGTTAAGTACGGGCTTTAAAGTCGACAGATACAGACTCTTGTTCAGATCCCTTCCAAAATGATTATAGTCCATCCGGATGACTCCTTATTTTCTTCCGTTCATCATACTATACCACACTATAGAGGAATTTTCACCTGTTAATGTACTATATGTTGTAAATCGGGGAGAACAGTAAAAAAGACAGCCTCACGACAGCTGCCTTTTTTGGAGAAGGTATTTCTTTCTTATGGGGTATAGCTTAACGCTATACAATGTATTGGGGGGTTACAAGTGTATATTAGCACCGCCCTTGTAAATAATCTACACTTACATTTCACAAATTTTACAAATTTGCACTATCGTTTTTGTATAATATCACCAAATATGTGCCACGGGGACAGTTCTTCGACGCAAAGCCAGTCCTTTAGGATTGTCCTGTTTTCCGCTCGCCGGGCAGTGTCTTGTTCTACTTCCCTGTCAACTTAGTAAGCTGCTTCACGATCTTCTCCCTCATCTCATCCCTGTACTCATCTTTCACCAGATAATAGATATAAGAATCGACTATTTAAAATACTATTTGGACGGCTCCTCGATGCTGAATTTTTCCTTATTTCCCGCCATTACTATCGCATCGAACGCACTCTTTTTGGATAGATCTCTCTTAAACAGCAGAGGATCCGCTCCCCGTCTCCAGGAAGCATCATCCGTAAGACCCCAGAAAGTCACGGCTTTTAAATTCACTCCCTTGTCGACCTCATCCACAAGAGCCTTGAAGAAATCATAATAGAACTTTGCCTGCTTGTAATAACCCTTCTCGTTCTTGGTCTTTATCCCTACGTCAAGCTCGGTTATCTGGACGTTTCCGATGCACTTATCATACGCTTCCAGAGCCCTCATGTACTGACCGATGTTCTGCGTCGCATCGATGTGTCCCTGCATGCCGATGCCGTCGATAAGCCCGTCACCGAGGATGGTACCGTCACCGTCCTTTGCTATCACATCGCTCTTTACCATGGACTGCCCGGCATTGAACTTATCTTCTGATATGAACCTCACCGTCGTCTTAATCCTTGCGGGGAACCACTCATTGTAATCGTTATAGAAAAGTTCCGGCATGATCTTAGAACAATCGGGATCCTTGCCCTTTAATCCGTAAAGCGATGCGTACTGCTTCGAATACTTAACACAGGCCTCCCTCGCATACAGGAAGCTGTAATACAGGTACTCCGGTCCGATTATCTTCTTCCAGTAACTCTCGCGCAGTCCGTCGGGATCCTTCTCCTCGACCGCCTCATTCACAACATCCCACGCATAGATCACGTCGCCGTAACCGTTCCTGTAAGTATATTCGATCACACCGTAGATGTAGGTACGAAGCCTCTTTAGAAGCTCATCACGGCTCACAAGGCAGTCCTCGTCAAGTTCCGCGTCCCACTTATCGGTCTGTTTTCCCTTGGAAACGGCTTTGTAATTTTTCGCAAAGATCGCGGGGTTTACCTGCGAATGCCATACGAGGGTATGGCCGCGGACCGGTATGTCGTGCTCCTTTGCAAAAGTGAGCAGTTCTTCGGCCGCGGGATCGACCTTAAATAAAGTCTTCGACTTTGCGTCAAAATTATAAGCCGGCTTAAGTTCATTCCCGAAAGTCATGCTGTTAAAGCACCTCTCGATAAGGGCCTCCTTATCAGGATTCCCGATCTCCGCCGTCGGATCGTTCCAGTGGTCTATGGCCTGGACCGCGACTCCTATACTGAAGTAATCCGAATATACATTATCAAGCTCTTCATATTTTGAAGTATCGACATATTTCGGCGCTGCTGATACAGGCGTTGTGTTTCCCACAACGCCTGTCAGAACAGAAATCAGTAAAGCCGCTATTATAGCTCTTTTTTTCATTTTAAACGGGTTCCTCCTTTAAAGGTTCCGAAGCCCCACCCGGGAATAAAGCTTCGAACTCTTCCCTGCTTATCTTCTCCTTCACAAGCAGAAGTTCGGCGGATCTGTGCAGTACATCGATATTTTCCTTTATTATCTTCTCTGCCTTTTCGTAGCACTCCGTGATGATCTTCTTTACTTCCTCATCTATGCGGCTGGCCACCTTTTCACTGTAGCCCCTGGTGCTGTGCGCCAGGTCGCGGCCTATGAACACCTCGTCATCATCGTTATCATATGAAATGATACCTATCTCATCGGACATGCCATACTTCATGACCATGCTCTTTGCGACCTTCGTTGCGTGCTTGATATCCTGTGAAGCACCCGTCGTGATATCGTCAAACACGAGCGACTCTGCC
>JAILJC010000118.1 GCA_024694965.1 Lachnospiraceae bacterium | reverse complement strand
GTATTCCGGCCTGTGCGCGGCGGCTGTCTCAACCTTTCCTTCCTCAAAATACCGGCACGCAAGCACCGCAAGTGCTCCGGCACGCTGCAAGGACATATGGGGCGGTGCGTAGGTATGTGTGACTCTTAACGAAGTATCTATGACTTCCTTAAACACGGGCACCCCATCTCCGAGAAACAGGACCTCCTCACCGATCTCATCTATGATCCCGCACAGCTCTAAAACGGCTATAGCGCAGTCATCCTTTATCACCTTAAGCTCCCCGTTTTCAAAACGGTACAGCCCCGTATATACCTGCTCCCGCCTTGCATCCATGATCGGGCATACAATCTTGTCGCTCCCCCATGCATTCATCGCAAGGGCCTCAAGCGTTGACACCGCGACTATCGGCTTGTTAAGCGCAAGTCCCAGTCCTTTCGCCGTAGCGGAACCTATCCTCAGTCCCGTAAATGACCCCGGACCCTTGGCCACCGCAATTGCATCAATGCTGTCAAGGTCAAGCTCCGTCATTGACTTTATCTCATCAAGCATCGGCACAAGCGTCTGCGAGTGAGTCTTCTTATGATTGATCGTGTACTCCGCAGCCAGCCTTCCGTCCGCAAGAACGGCCACCGTTGCGGTAAGCCCCGAACTGTCTATAGCAAGTATCTTCATATCATCATCCAACGTTTATTTCTATGCGCCTGTAATCCGTTCCGCGCTCAAGATCCTTGGTAATACTGATCCTGCAGGCATCCTTCGGTATCAGTTCGCTTATGATGTCTGCCCATTCGATAAGAGTCACACCTTCGCCGTAGAAATAGTCACCGTATCCTATTTCCTCCATCTCCTCGGGCTCCTCGATCCTGTACACATCGAAATGATACATGGGCAGCCTGCCGCCCTCATAAACCTGAAGTATGGTGAAGGTCGGGCTGTTTACAGGCTCATTTATACCGAGTCCTTCCGCAAAGCCCTGTGCGAATACGGTTTTCCCCGTACCGAGTTCCCCTACAAGGGTATATATCCCGCCGGGGGCTGCAGACATCCCCAGTTCCCTTCCAAGCTCAAATGTTTCGCTGCTGCTTAACGTCTCCCTTACCATAATGCACTAACCCCTGACTTTAACGCACTTGGCAGGCACACCGTTCTTTATGAAACCAACAACCTTATCGTAATCCCCTCCCAGGGCTTCCCTTGGAAGGATGGTCGCTGCCACACTGTTTGTATAAAGGATAAGGCTTTTCTTTGTGCTCCTTACCTTAACCACCGAATCCCACGGTGCTTCCATATGCTCGTCCAGCACATCTATCGACATCTTTTCATCATCGAGGGTATAGTGGAGAGTCTCCTTGAACACAGGATTAAGGGTAACCTGCTTTTTGGCCTGTAAATATCTCTCGACAGGCAGGTATACTAGTACCGCAATGCCTGCTAAAAGATACAGCGGATTCCTGTTTACGAAAAACATCACCCACAGCATGACTGCTATGGCAACCGCCATCCAGAACTGCACTCCGGTCAGGGTATGATACATCATATAATCATACATTACCGGGGTTGTCATATTTACATCGACTTCAACTTTCATTTTATGTAAACCTCAACTCGTAATCACATAGATAATCAATTTAGTATACCACAAAATCCCCGACAAAGAAATATGAACATGGTATTTACAACCCTGCCTTTTTTTCGTATAAATATAAATAGGAATATGGCTTAAGAAAGGAGTGACTATTATGACAGGTAAGGCTATAGATGATGCAAATATGGGCAAGGTTAACGGAGGTGTTGATCTTGATCTTGACACGATAGCAAACGGTGATAAAACGATCAAATGTCCGAAGTGCGGTTCATACGATGTTAAATATTCTCCGCTGCTCAACCTTGATTCTAAGGGCTCGATCGAGGATCCGAAGGATTACGTATGCAATAAATGCGGTCATCGTTTTTCCAATAATCTTAAGTCCTCGTAAAAATTGATCATCAGAACATGCGTATAGGGCATTATCCATATCATTCCGATGCCCATTGTAAGTACACCAAGCACGAGCATGCCTAATATGTTGAACGTAAGGTATAAATACCTCAGCTTGTTCTTCTGCATAACGGCAATGCTCGTGTTTACTATTTCAAGCGCACCGCTCTCAGGCATGTCAAGATACAGGTAATAACACTGCGACAGCATAATGTATGCAATGAAATATATGATAAAGAATACCGCAAAAAGAAGATAGCTTATAAGAGCCAGCTTTCCGGGTGTCACCCCCGCAGAATCACCCAGACGATCGCTCATTATGAGCGGGATGTAAGGCAGTTCCGAAAAGAACCAATCTATCGCCGCGATAATGACCACCTTGTCGGGATCATGGTTTATAACATAAAAAAAGTCCTTTACCGTAACCTGCTTATCATGAATGACGAGTATGCATACCCTGATAAACCCGACGGTAAATATCCCCATAAGAACACTGAACAGAAGTCCCGACAACAGTTCTATCACCAGACTGTACATCTTTATCTGCTGGATGAGAGTCATAAGAGTAAACCTTACCAGCATATAAAGGACCACATAAGATGACAGCTTCGAGTAATTACCCAGAAGCTGCTCCCTTGTAATGCCCTTAAGAACACTTATTGACCTGCCGTTCATTATCCTGACTCTCCTTAAATAAAAATCCCCCGACCTACAGATCGGGGGCTAGCCTGCCAGATCCAGATTCGAACCCCGAAGGGCCATTCCCTGTACTGCCTTTATATCCTTGGTGTAAGGGTTCTTCTCGTTCGGATAGGCGATGGCGGTACGTGTTTCGCCTCCGGCCACATATGACCTTCCGCACTCGGGACAGATGGCTGTTTTAAGGCTTACACCGCACGAGATCACCTTGCCGCCCTTTTCGGCAGCTTTCTCATACGCATTTACAACATGCTCCTGCTCATGTGCCCTTACCTTGGCTCCTGCAGCCTCGGGTGAGATATGGGCAGCCGACTTAAACGATACCATCTCGTCGGAACCGTCCTGATACTTGCGCTCCTTGCAGGTCTCACATTCGGCCGGTGAACTCTTACGGCCGGGAGCCACCTGCATGTCTTCGCCCGGATTAAGTATCGGCTTGCTGCCTTCAACACTTCCTGCCGGCGAACCCGCTCCGATGGGTGTACCCATCATTGCGCCGTATATGCCATAGCTTCCTAACTGACCTATCCTCATAAGCTTGCTCCCTTCCATGGGAATGAACTTCCGTCCATATGCTACAGCTATTTACCTTCACGCAGCTTCTTTGAATACTCCTCCATCTTATCAAGTGCATCCTCGATTTCCGGAGGTACATCCATTCCTGCGTTATCAAACATCTGCTCGTATTGCTCCCTTACCTCGTCAACGATCTTATCATTTGTCTTAAGCTCGTTTAACGTGTAGTAAACGGAGAATACCATGATACCCACCGTAAGCAGGAGTGAAACCGTCGTTCCTATGACCGAATAGATCAGTCCCTGCCTTGCTTCCTTAGACATCTCCTCCCTGCCCCTTGAAAGAATGGCAAACATGATGCCAAGCGCGCCCGCAATGGGCATCAGGGGAAAGCAGCAGATAAGTCCTGCGAGGGATATCACGCCAAAGATCATTGCCAGCCTTGAAAACTTCCTTGCCGACAACTGCTTATCGTTAAGCAATTCCTGTTCCATAGCTATTAAACCACTTTAATTTTATCACATTTGCATGCAAATGTAAACAATTACTCATCCAAACCGAACGCATCATGGATAGCGTTCATGGCCTTCTCGGTATCGCCCTCATCGATAAGGACAGTGACTCTGAT
Organism: Lachnospiraceae bacterium; assembly: GCA_024694965.1. Taxonomy (GTDB): domain Bacteria; phylum Bacillota; class Clostridia; order Lachnospirales; family Lachnospiraceae; genus UBA2868. The sequence continues at coordinate 12,852 of JAILJC010000118.1, read as the reverse complement.
CTCGGAAGTTGAGATCATGTTGATATTTATGTTTGTATTATACAGGGTCTCAAACATCTTGGCCGCAACGCCGGGATTGCTCATCATGCCGGCACCAACTATCGAAACCTTGGAAACAGCATTGTTATATGAGATTTCCTGGGCTCCGAGCCTTTCTTTGTTTTCATTTAATACCTTATATGCATCATCGAATGCATCCCTGGGAATGGTAAACGAGATATCCTTGGTCACATCACGTCCTATGGACTGGAGGATCATATCCACGTTGATATTGGCCTTTGCCAAAAGATCAAATACCTTAAACGCGATACCCGGCTTATCATTAAGACCGATGAGCGATATCCTGGTAACATTCTTATCGGCTGCTACGCCGCTAACAAGCATTCTTTCCACTTTGGTTTCCTCCTTAACAACTGTTCCCTCGGACTCATTAAGAGAAGAGCGAACAACTAATTGTACATTATATTTTTTAGCCATCTCAACCGACCTGTTATGGAGCACGCCGGCGCCGAGCGTAGCAAGATCGAGCATCTCGTCGTAGGTTATCTCCTTCATTTTGCGCGCGCCCTTTACTATCCTGGGATCGGCCGTATATACACCGTCTACATCAGTATATATCTCACAGGCATCGGCGTGGAGCGCTGCGGCAAGTGCCACCGCCGTCGTATCCGAACCGCCGCGTCCGAGAGTCGTGTAATCATCATATTTATTGACACCCTGGAATCCCGTGACTATGACTATCTTTCTTGCGTCAAGCTCATTACGGATCCTCTCGGTATCTATCCTTTTAAGCCTTGCGTTTCCGTACGCGCTCGTCGTATGCATCGCGACCTGGAAAGCATTTAATGATATTGCGGGAACTCCCAGAGAAGCCATTGCCATTGCCATCAGAGCCACCGATGTCTGCTCACCGGTCGTAAGAAGCATGTCAAGCTCCCTCTTCGAAGGCCTGGGATTTATATCCTTTGCCATATCGATCAGCACGTCCGTCTGCTTACCCATAGCCGAAAGGACTACCACGATATCATTGCCGGCCTGATAATCCTTAATGCATCGCCTGGCAACGTTCATTATGCGGTCCTTATCGGCAACTGACGTACCGCCGAACTTCTTAACCACCAACATTTAATTTTCCTCCTGCTTATTTACAACATTATCGACACGGATCCTTGTTATGGCTCCGTCAAGCTTTTCATATCCCTTATTGAATTCATCCTCGCTCATTACCTTCGTAACAAAGCCGAACTCACCCGTCACACCGGGAGCCGTTACTGTACTCACTTCGCCGAACAGCTCTTTTATCTTAGGAAGTTTTTCATCTTCGCTGCCTGATACACGCACAAAGAAGCTCCTCCTTACGGAACCCACGCTGCTTAGCTTAAGATCCTCATCATCCCAGACAACTTCCACGTTATGCCTGTTCTTAACGGCCGCGATAACATCGGATACCACAGCGCTCGCAGTGGGAAGCTTGCCTGCGCCCGAGCCGAAGAACATTGCGGGACCAAGAACATTGCCCCTTACATATACCGCATTAAGAACACCGTCCACGTTATATAAGGGATGCGACTTCTTAAGCATGATGGGAGCGACCATTGCAACCAGGCCCTCGTCCGTCTTCTGACTCTCCGCAATGAGCTTTATCCTTAATTTAAGTTCCTTTGCATATTTTATATCCTTGGCACTTATCTTAGTGATACCCTCGGTATATACCTTCTCATAATCGGTATTTTTCCCGGTATACAGCGATGTAAGGATCGCTATCTTACGGCAGGCATCCCAGCCGTCGATATCGGCTTCGGGATTTTTCTCCGCATAACCGAGATCCTGCGCAGTTTTTAGGGCCTCATCAAACTCCCAGCCCTCGTCTGCCATCTTTGTCATCATATAATTCGTGGTACCGTTAAGTATACCGCTTATCTCTTCTATATCATCAGCGGTCAGGCACAGGTTTAACGCCCTTATAATGGGAATACCGCCGCCGACAGACGCCTCGAAGAAGAAGTTTATGTCCTTCTCCCTTGCGATCTTTATAAGTTCAGGTCCCTTCGCGGCAACCAGAGCCTTGTTTGATGTGCATACCGACTTACCCTTAAGCAGGGCACCCTTAACAAAGGTATATGCAGGCTCCACTCCGCCCATTACCTCAACTACGACAGACACTTCGGGATCATTAAGGATCACGTCATAATCATGCACAAGTATCTTCTCGACAGGATCGCCGGGAAAATCACGAAGGTCGAGCACATACTTTATTTCGATGCTCTCGCCTGCGTTTCCGTCAACTATCGCCTGATTTGTCTTTACTACCTCATATACACCCGAACCGACCGTTCCGTATCCGAGTATCGCTATCTTAGCCATCTTTCTCACCGTTCCTTATTACTTACGTTTACATTCAGCAACTTGTAATTATACCTTTATATATGCGCAAATGCAAGCTGATTTAATACAGGAGAGCCGGTAATCCTACCGCAGTTTCCTGCATACGTTTTCATATTCCTCTATGAATCCTTCATAATCCTCAAGGATAAAGTCATTATTGCCTTCCTTTGCGGCAAATTCGTGTTTCTTTGCCCGCTCACTGAGCCCGGCCATGCCTATGGTCGCCATCAGGCCCTTTACCGCATGCGCGTTTATCCCGTAGTTCTTAAAGTCACTTTCGGCCACAAACCTGCGCATGTCTTCAATGCGTCCGACAGCCTCATCACACAATTCGTTAAGAACCGCAAGCAATATCTCCTCATCATCGCCGCAGTTTGACATTGCTGTATCGTAATCCATCCCCTCTATGGCAGACAGCTTTCTTTGAAGATCGGTCATATCGTCATTTATAAATCCGGCATTACCTGCATCCGCGGCCTCTGCTACGGCATCGGTGCCCGCAGAGTCACCCTCCCCGGTCACTATCTTGTCGGCGGGGAGATACTCCCTTACCACCTCTTCAAGTTTTTTCGAATCGAGCGGCTTTGTAAGATAATCGGCAAAGCCCTCGGCAAGATACATCTCCCTGCTGCCTGCCAGTACATTCGCCGTAAGCACGACCGCTGCCGTATCCCTGTTTAATGAATCCTCATCTGTCCTTATAAGCCTGAGCGTCTCTATTCCGTCAGGTTCCGGCATCATATGGTCAAGCAGGATGAGGTCGTATTTCTTCTTCCTGCATTTGTCGATCGCATCAAGGCCGTTCAGACAGGTATCAGGTGTTATTCCTGTCCGCTTTAAGAACAGTTCAACGATGCTTAAGTTAGGCTGATTGTCATCAACAGTCAGTATCTGCGCATCCTTTGCAGTGAAGCTGCTTTGCTTCTCTTCATAAATATCAGCCGTTTCGTAATTTAGGAAGTTGTCCGGTACCGGAGTGCCGTCCGATATATTAACAGGTATCTCCACCCCGAAATCAGAGCCCTTCTGATATTCGGAAACTACCGTTATTTTACCATTCAGCGAATCCACTATACTCTTAACGATAGCCAGTCCCAGGCCGGTACCCTCAATATTCCGGTTCTTTCCTACATCTGCCCTGGTAAATGCATCGAAAAGGTCCTTTTGGTCTTCCTTCTTTATACCCCTTCCGGTATCAATGACATTGAACTTAAGGTGATATACATCGCCCTGGGCAAATTCTCCGGATATCTTCAGTGTGACCCCGCCTTTGTCCGTATACTTAATTGCATTGTTTATAAGGTTTATGAGCACCTGCCTTATCCTTACCTCGTCGGATACGATCCCCCCGGGAACCTCTCCGTCAATGACGGGCGTATACGAAAGGCCCTTGGCATCCGCCCTTTCCCTTACCATCATTGATACTTCAGACAGCATCCTGGATACAGAAAACTCCTCATTGGTTATCTCAAGCCTGCCGGCTTCTATCTTGGAAAAGTCAAGCACATCGTTTATGAGAGATAAAAGCATCTTGCCCGAACTCTGAACAGTGCGGGCATACTCGCTGATAGAAGGCTCTTTATTCTCCCTGAGTATCATCTCATTCATGCCGATGATCGAATTGATGGGAGTTCGTATCTCATGTGACATACTTGCAAGAAAATTGGTCTTTGCATCCGAAAGCTCGATCGCACGCTGTTTTTCATCCGCGATCTTCCGAAGTTCATCAACCTGCTGCAGAACAACAAAAGTAAGAAGCACGAGCAGTCCCAAAACCATCGGAGCCCCGTCGTTCTTGGGCTTTATCACTACTACATTAACGATCTCCCAAATTGACAAAAGTGTGAACAGCAAAAATCCGAATGCCGTATACTTGTAATCCTTCGCATAACCGTTTTTGTAATCGAGCACAACAGTCACAAGCACTCCGACAACGACCATTCCGAGCACCGAATCCATTATCTCAAGCGCGCGTGAAAACGGTAATATGCCGGTAAAATGCAGGGTCGACCATAATAAAAGATTAACCGTCGATACGATGAAAAGTACGGACATGATCCTCCAATGCCGCCCCTTCTGAATGGAATCGAGGTACAAAAGGAACCCAAAGGGCATCATAAGGCACAGCAGATAGGACAGGATGCCGTCAATATGGAAATGCCCAAACGCATAGGGATAAAGGTAAGAATCACATATCGACCACGATGCCGTGATCAGTATTCCAACGGCGGCAAAGAACATATCTATCCTCTGCCTGTACCATATCATCATTCCGAAGCCGACAAGTATAACAACGATGGACATGACAAACAGGATTTCCGCGAGCGCAAATGTTATGCCGCACTCCCTTATGAGAAAGCTGTATATGCCACCCATGCCGCTTATGAAGGTTTCGGAAACCACATCGGAACGCCTGCGTGCCCCGTGTTTTACTATCTTAAGCTCCTTGCCCGCATCACCCGGCTGTAACGGAACGGTCATATAAAAGCGCTTTACCGCGCCTTGCGGAAGTGCGGTATCCCTTATACTGTCAAAGCTCTTTCTAAGCTCGCCGTCAATATATATCTCGACATTACCCCTGTTGGCAAAGCAAAGTATGCTATCCTCACAGGCACTGTCGGGGATCCTTGATATTATCGTAAAATCCCGGGTATATAAGCGTTTATCCTTGTACTGCCTGCCGGTCGTAAATGAATTCCCGTCGGGATCGATCACCGTCCATTCTTCTATGTACACCGGCTCATCGGTAAGCCTTTCACTCCATTTATCGTTCAGATTATAGAAAATGAACAGGCACAGGGCTATAAAGCCGTATAAATATAACAGTACTTTAACCGTGTTTGATATTATCTCCCTGCTATCTTTCATCTTCATGCTCATTCTCCCACAGATACAGCCTGCATTTACGTACGTTTGCCCCTTTAAGGGCGATAGCATTTTAATTGTATAAGATTTACCATATATTGTAAATTGATTTTCGTCGAAAATGGGGTATAATATTTACGTTTGAGCGGTTTTTGGGGCAATCCCGGACAGTGGTAAAGATCATGGAAAAAAGCAAGAAAAAAAGTGCATATGCCAAAGGGCTCAGAGACGGTTTTCCGATCGCGATGGGATATTTCGCGGTCGCATTTTCTTTGGGCTTTATGGCCAAGAAATGTACTCTCACCCCCATTCAGGGATTCATAGGAAGCTTCTTTACAAGGGCAAGCGCCGGTGAATACGGTGTTTATTCCATGGTCGTACAGGATGCCGGGTACATAAGCGTCGTTGTCATGAGCCTTATCACGAACCTTAGGTACCTGCTCATGAGCACGGCCCTTACGCAGAAATTCTCACCCGACACGCCCCTGCTTAAAAGGATCCTAGTGGGCTGCTGCGTTACTGATGAGATATTCGGCATATCGATAGCTTACCCGGGATATCTGGACCCGCGCTATACCTTCGGTGCCTTTTCGATATCCACTCCGCTGTGGGCGCTCGGCACAATGACCGGTATAATCGCAGGCTCGGTACTCCCCACCCGTGCGGTATCGGCGCTTAGCGTTGCGCTCTACGGCATGTTCATCGCGATAATAATCCCGCCTTCCAAAAAGGACAGGGCGGTATGCATAGCGGTTGCGGCAAGCTTTCTCTTAAGCTGGCTTACGCGTAACCTTGACTATATCAGGCAGCTAAATATCAGCTCGGGAACGATAACGATAGTACTTACGATAGTTATTTCAGCGGCTGCCGCGATCATAAAGCCCATAACACCGGCTGAAGAGGTGTAATATGCAGCATTCAACCTGGATCTACATTTTATTAATGATCCTTACCACCAATATAATACGTATCATTCCCCTGACTCTCATACGCGGTCAGATAAAGAACCGGTTCTTCCGCAGTTTCCTTTATTATGTTCCGTATGTGACTCTGGCAGTGATGACTTTTCCTGCCATCATGGAAGCAACAAACAGCCCCGCTGCCGGAGCTGCCGCACTTATGATCGGTATTATCGCCGCATGGTTTGGACTGGGATTATTCCCCGTATCCGTTATATGCTGCATGGTTGTGTTCGTACTTGAATTCTTTATATAAAAAACGGGGCCATGGCGGGCCCCATTTTTGTTATGCATGTATCCACTTAAGATATGCGTTAATGAACGGATCTATGTATCCGTCCATGACCTTGTCTACCTGCGCAACTTCCTCGTTGGTCCTGTGATCCTTGACCATCGTGTAGGGCTGCATCACATATGACCTTATCTGGCTGCCCCAGCCTATTTCCTTGACATCACCGCGGATATCGGAAAGTTTCTCGGCATTCTCCTCCTGCTTTAACATATACAGCTTGGCCTTTAACATCTGCATGGCCTTATCCTTGTTCTGGAACTGCGAGCGCTCATTCTGGCACTGTACCACGATGCCTGTCGGGATATGCGTGATCCTTATGGCTGAGCTTGTCTTGTTAATGTGCTGGCCGCCGGCGCCCGAACTTCTGTAAGTATCGATACGAAGGTCATCGTCATTTATCTCAACATCCAGGTCCTCGTTAATCTCGGGCATTACATCAAGCGAAACGAAGCTCGTCTGGCGCTTTCCCTGCGCATTAAACGGCGATATGCGCACGAGCCTGTGCACGCCCTTCTCGGATTTTAAGTAACCGTATGCATTCTCGCCGTTAACCTGGAAGGTAACGGACTTTATCCCCGCTTCATCACCGTCAAGGAAATCAAGCACCTCGACTGAAAAACCCTTCTTCTCGGCCCACCTTGAGTACATGCGGTAAAGCATCGAAGCCCAGTCACAGCTCTCCGTACCGCCCGCACCCGCGTTAAGCCTAAGAATCGCATTATTCTTATCATACTCATCCGACAGGAGCGTACTTATCCTTAAGTTCTCAAGCTTTTCCTTAAACTCGTCGAACTCAGCCTGTATCTCCGGCACCATGTCGGGATCGTTCTCCTCATAACCCATCTCAAGCAGAGTCATTATATCGTCATACTGCTGATCCAGGCCATTAACGAGCGCGACCGTATCCTTAAGGCCGCTCAATTCCTTGGTGAACTTCTGCGAGCGCTCCGGATCGTCCCAGAAATCGGGCGCCTCCATCTCGCGCTCAAGTTCCTCGACCCTTCTTGCCTTGTCATCAAGAGAAAGAGAAGCCCTTATCTCCTTAAGGGGCTCCTCATATGTGAGTAATTCGGTTTTAATATTATCTAATTCTACCATGTTATATATCTCTGATCCGCTATGTTATATCCTGCCGGTACAAGGGCTCTGTCACGTTTACGCCGTGCCACCTCGTGCCCTGCCGCAGCATTGCTTATATTTCTTACCCGATCCGCAAGGGCAGGGATCGTTGGGATAGATCTTGTTCTCGGCACGCTTAACGGGCTGCTTGCCGACAGAATCATCCTTATTCGTTCCGGTTACCTTCGCAACCTCTTCACGCTCAACCTTCTGCTCTATCTTGATATGGAACAGAACGCGGATCGTCTCCTCCGCGATACTGTCTGTCATCGCATTGAACATATCGTATCCGGACATCTTATATTCAACAAGGGGATCACGCTGGCCGTATGCCTGCAGTCCGATACCCTGACGCAGCTGGTCCATATCGTCGATGTGGTCCATCCACTTACGGTCGATAGCCTTAAGCAGTACCACGCGCTCAAGCTCACGGATCTGCTCGGGCGACGGGAACTCGGCTTCCTTGGCCTCGTAAAGCTTTACCGCCTCTTCCTTGAGGTTATGCTTAAGCTCGTCCTTCTTAAGGCCCCTTATATCCGGCGTCTTAAGCTCTGTAAGAGGTATGGTCGCAAGCAGGTGCTGGTTAAGTTCCTTAAGGTCCCAGTCCTCCCAGCTTCCGCTCTCGCCGATGCACATATCTACCGTATTCTCAACAAAATCGGTAGCCATCTTGAACACAACGTCTCTCATGCTCTCGCCGTCAAGGACCCTGCGCCTCTCGGCATATATGATCTCACGCTGCTCGTTGTTTACCTGGTCGTACTCAAGCAGGTTCTTACGTATGCCGAAGTTGTTGGCCTCTATCTTCATCTGCGCCTTCTCTATGGCGTTCGTGAGCATCTTGTGCTCTATCTGCTCACCCTCGGGAACACCGAGAGTTGTGAATATCTGCATGAGCCTCTCCGAACCGAACAGCCTCATAAGGTCATCCTCAAGAGAGATGAAGAAGCGTGATTCTCCGGGATCTCCCTGTCGTCCGGAACGACCGCGCAACTGGTTATCAATACGACGAGACTCGTGACGCTCGGTACCTATTATCTTAAGTCCGCCTGCGGCGCGTGATTCTTCATCAAGCTTGATATCGGTACCACGGCCGGCCATGTTGGTCGCGATCGTAACTGCGCCGTGGATACCTGCATCCGCAACTATCTCGGCCTCCATCTCATGGAACTTCGCGTTCAGTACGTTATGCTGGATGCCGCGGCGTTTAAGCATTGCGCTTATCTCCTCGGAAGCCTCGATCGTGATCGTGCCGACAAGGATAGGCTGACCCGTTGCGTGTGCAGCTTCTATCTCATCGCAGATAGCGTTAAGCTTCTCCTTCTTTGTCTTATAAACCGCATCCTGCAGGTCAAGCCTTGCGATCGGCCTGTTCGTAGGTATCTCTATAACGTCCATTCCGTAGATATCACGGAATTCCTTTTCCTCGGTAAGGGCTGTACCGGTCATGCCCGCCTTCTTCTCGAACTTGTTGAAAAAGTTCTGGAACGTGATCGTTGCAAGTGTCTTGCTCTCGCGCTTAACCTTAACATGCTCCTTGGCCTCGATCGCCTGATGCAGACCGTCGGAATAGCGGCGGCCCGGCATGATACGTCCGGTGAACTCATCGACGATGAGTACCTGATCGTCCTTTACAACGTAATCCTGGTCGCGGAACATTAAGTTGTGCGCACGCAGCGCAAGTATCGTGTTGTTCTGTATGTCAACGTTCTCGGGATCCGCAAGGTTGTCTATCTGGAAAAACCTCTCGACCTTCTCAACACCCTGTGCGGTAAGAGTCACGAATTTGTCCTTTTCATTAACGATAAAGTCACCCGTCTCCTCACGCTCGATACCCATGATGGCATCCATCTTGGAGAGGTCCTCCATATCCTCGCCTCGCTTAAGCTGGCGCGCGAGCATATCACAGATCTCGTAAAGCTTGGTGGATTTACCGCTCTGACCCGAAATGATAAGAGGCGTACGGGCTTCATCGATAAGCACCGAGTCGACCTCATCGATGATCGCATATGCAAGTTCGCGCAGCACCAGCTGCTCCTTGTATATGACCATGTTATCCCTAAGGTAATCGAAGCCGAGCTCATTGTTGGTGACGTAAGTTATGTCACAGGAATAAGCCGCCCTTCTTTCCTCGGGAGTCATTGAATTAAGCACAACGCCGACGGTAAGCCCCAGAAATTCATGGACCTGTCCCATCCACTCGGCATCACGCTTTGCCAGGTAATCATTGACCGTTACTATATGCACGCCGCGGCCTGAAAGTGCATTAAGGTACGCAGGAAGTGTTGATACGAGCGTTTTACCTTCACCTGTCTTCATCTCGGCAATACGGCCCTGATGAAGGATGATGCCGCCTATGATCTGCACCCTGTAGTGCTCCATGTCAAGCACGCGCCTTGCCGCCTCCCTTACGACCGCGAAGGTTTCAGGAAGAATGTCATCGAGCGTGGCTCCGTCATTTAAGCGTGCCTTGAACTCACGGGTCTTGTCCTTGAGCTGCTCATCGCTCAATGACATCATCTCATCCCTCATGGCCTCAACCCTGTCCACGATGGGCATGATGAGCTTTAATTCCCTTTCGCTGTGAGTTCCGAATATTTTATCTACAATTTTCATGTTTAATGCAAACTCCAATCAAAAACATAACTTTCGGGCATAAACCCGCATACTCAATTACTATATCAGATTTTTAAGTCAAATTCAATCATTGTGTAAATAGGTTTTGGCACCAAAAGTAAAGTATTTATGCAAAACAAACAGATAATGTGGTATAATTATAAAACACACCGCATTTGACTTACGGAGGTTAACATGAACGGATCCCCCGAAGAAATATCAGGAAAATACGGTCACCGGTTTGCAAAAAATGCAACCGGCGGAGCTTTCATCTTCAGGGCTGATGACAGTCATGAGATCCTTTATGCGAATCAGAACCTGATAAGCATGTTTGAATGCGATGATTACAATGATTTCATCTCATATACGGGCGGATCGTTTTTCGGCATGATCCATACGCCCGAGCCCGAGATCATGCAGCGTGAGATCGAACTGCGCCTGGCTGATTCTACAGACAACTCGGGGTATGTTTTTTTCAACATCATAACAAAGGGCGGGATCATCCTCCGCGTGGTCAATCACTGGATAGTGATACACGATGATGAAGAAGGCGATCTTTTCTATGCCTACCTTTTCAGGCACAGGCTTGAGAATCAGGGCTCCGATTACGATACCGTAACGGGACTCCTTGGCAAGCAGAAATTTACCAGATATGCGATCGATATAAACAATAAATATCATGCTGATGACGAAGCTCCCTACGCGATCATCTTCGTAAACCTCGTAGGCTTCAAGCTCCTTAATCTTGAGCGTGGTGTGGCCGAAGGCGATGAGTGTTTAAAGGCACTTGGGAAGGCACTTACCAAGGCTTACGATTATGCATTCGTGGCAAGGCTTTCAAGCGATCATTTCGTTGTTTTTTCAAAGTACGAAGGCATACATGAAAAAACCGAAAAGGCAATGCAGATGTTTTATGATTCTTACGGTTACAAAACCAATGTCATCTGCAAGTTCGGTATATACAGGTTTAACTTAGGGCCCGATTTCGATGCCGAGTCCGCGATCTCGTTTGCCAAGATCGCATGCGATCATATAAAGCGCGATAAAAATGACGACATCGCCGAGTACTCGAGTGAACTCGTATCAAAACTGCATGCAACGGAATACGTGATCGAGCATATCGATGAAGCCCTTGAAAACGGGTGGATCAAGGTATACTTCCAGCCTGTCATCCGTACACTTACGGGAAGGCTGTGCAGCATGGAGTCACTTGTCCGCTGGATAGATCCCGAAATAGGCTTCCTGCCGCCAAATCAGTTCATCGGTACGCTTGAGGATGAACGCTGCATACATAAGCTTGACTCTTTCGTTGTAGACAGGGTCTGCAGCTGCCTTCGCGAAAGGATGGATGCCGGAAAACCGGCAGTACCCGTATCGGTCAACTTTTCGCGCCTTGATTTCATCCTGTGCGATATGTTAAACGTTGTCGAAACGGCCGTCAGCAAATACTCCATACCAAGGGATTACCTGCATATCGAGATAACCGAAAGCATGATAGCTTCCGATGAAAGCCTGATGCGCAAGGTCATAAGCGATTTTGAAAAAGCCGGCTATGAAATATGGATGGATGATTTCGGGAGCGGCTATTCATCACTCACGGTTCTTAAGGGGTATTCCTTTGATATGCTCAAGATGGACATGAGCTTTTTATATCCCTTCACCGATAAATCAAAGAGCATCTTAAGATCTGTAGTCACGATGGCCAAGGATATCGGCATGAAGACACTTGCCGAAGGTGTCGAAACAAAGGATCAACTCGATTTCCTTAAGGAAATAGGATGCGGCAGGATACAGGGTTACTATTACGGCAGGCCCGAACCCATCGATGATGTGTTTGAGCATCTTAAAGAAAAGGATATACCCATTGAGACCATCGAGTGGAATGAATTCTACAATATCGCGGGTTTCAATGCAAAATGCACGGACTCACCGCTTGAGATAATCGAGGATGACGGCGAGAACTTCAAAACACTTTTCATGAATAAGAGTTACCGTGACCAGGTCTTTGACAGGGATCTTGACCTTGAAGAAATAGACAGGCTGATATATCATACCGGCACGCCGCTGTTAAGGAAATACCGTGATTTTGCCGATGTTGCGGAGCGGACCGGGAAGCCGGAAACCTTTTACTATACGGGCGGCGGCAGGTACTACCGTCTTACGGTCGAAGCTATCGCACAGCACGAAGGACATTACATAATCAAAGGGTCCATTAACAACATATCCTCGGACACCCGCTCAAATGAGCGAAAGCGCCTTGATTCGATGTTAAAGGAGATGAACCTCTTATTTGAAAGCGTGCAGGCGCTAAACCTTAAGGAAAATACCCTTATTCCTCTGTTGGGAAGATACAGGTATTTAAATCAGGAACTTATGGAGCCAAGGGACCTTCAGGCAAGTATCAGGTTTTTTGCAAACAGGGTAGTACTGCCTGAAGAAAGTGAGCGATGTGCCGCCTTCCTTAAGTCAGCTGACCTTGCCGAACGCGTTGAACGCACGGGCACGGGTTACATAGCAGATGTTTTCCATCTAAAGCAGGAAGACGGAAATTACCGCCGGTGCGAGACCTACATAATGATGATCCCTGGCACCGACGGCAATGAATTTTTATTCTGT
>JAILJC010000221.1 GCA_024694965.1 Lachnospiraceae bacterium | reverse complement strand
CAGATAAGGGAGTAAGGAGGAAGTACAGATGTTAGTACCGTTAAGCTGGCTTAAGGATTATGTTGATATAAACGTGTCGCCTGATGAACTTGAGGAAAAGCTGTTCTCATGCGGCTTTGAAGTTGAAGAGAAATATGAGGTTGGAAGAGATATAAGCAAGGTGGTCGTAGGACTTGTGAAGGAATGCGATCCCATACCCGACACTCATCTTCATCTTTGCAAGGTTGATGCAGGAACTTACGGAGAGCTGCAGATCTGCTGCGGTGCCGATAATGTGAGGGCGGGAGGCAAATATCCGCTCGCACTTATAGGCGCAACGGTGTATGCGACGGCAAAGGATCATAAGACCGTGGAGGGAGTGATGACGATAGGTCAGGGTAAGCTTCGCGGATATGATTCTTTCGGAATGCTCTGTTCCGGCGTTGAGATAGGTCTTACGGAAGACCTGTATGAAGGTGCGGGATATAACGGATTGCTTGTGCTTCCCGATGATGCACCCGTGGGCGAGGATGTAAAGCCGCTCCTTGGACTTGATGACTGGATCTTCGATATAGCGATAACGGCAAACAGGCCGGACTGCCAGAGCATATTCGGTATAGCAAGGGAAGTTGCCGCCGTCCTTGACAGCAGCCTTCATGAGCCTGCACTTGACTATCACGAGACCGATGTCAGGAAGGAAGCATTTACGGTAAAGGTGGATGCTCCCGATGTGTGTCCGAGGTATATAGGGCACTACGTTTACGATGTTAAGATAGGGCCGAGCCCCGCATGGATGCGCAGGCGTCTTGCTCTTATCGGACAGACACCCATATCGAATCTGGTTGACATAACAAATTATATACTCAATGAACTCGGACAGCCGATGCATGCATTCGATTATGCATATCTTGAGGGAGATATGATAAACGTAAGGCGTGCGAAGAAAGGCGAAAAGATAACTACTCTTGATGAGAAAGAACTTACCTTAAATGAGAACAATCTCGTTATATGTGACGGCGTAAAACCTGTTGCGCTTGCCGGAATAATGGGCGGACTTAATTCGGAGATACTTGATAGTACGAATGAGGTGCTTTTTGAGGCAGCCAAGTTCGCAAGGGACAATATAAGAAAGAGTTCAAGGGCGCTCGGCAAGGTTTCGGATTCGTCCGCGAGATTTTCAAAGGGTGTTGATGAATATACAACTGTAATGGCCATGAAGAGGGCATTGCATCTTATCGAGGAGCTTGAATGCGGTAAGGTAAGCTCTACTCATGTTGATGCCAATACCGGTAACACGACGGAGTCATCGGAGCTTAAGGTAAGTGTTAAAAAGGTAAACGGTGTGCTCGGTATCACGGTTCCGGATGATGAGATAATAAGGATACTTAAGTCGCTTGATTTTGCCCCTGTTTTAAACGGGGATGAGCTTACGCTTAATATCCCTGCTTACAGGGAGGATATGGAGTCTTATCAGGATGTGGCGGAGGAGATAATAAGAATGTATGGCTACGATCACATCGTACCGGCGTTTATGCCTACCGCGGAAGTGACTCTCGGAGGATACAACCTGGAACAGAGGAATGAACTTAAGTTAAAGCGCGCGCTTTGTGCGGCCGGCGCTTCCGAAGGAGTTCATTATTCGTTCTTCTCACCATCCTCGCTTGATCTTATTGGACTTGATGAAAAAGCAGAGGAAAGGCATGCGATCAAGTTACTTAATCCGATAAACGAAGATCTTTCCCTTATGAGAACAACGCTGGCGCCTCAGATGATCCAGGCAATGCAGCGAAACCAGAAGAAGGGCATACTTTCGGGCCGTTTATTCGAGTTCGGCAATATATTTAAGGCGCAGGAGCTGCCGCTTACCGAATATCCGAAGGAGCTTGAGACCGTATGCATAGGCTGCTTCGGTGAGGAAGAATCATTCTTTACGCTTAAAGGCCTCGTGGATGTTATCGCTGATACGCTTAATATCGATTTTGACTATGAAGCATTTGAAAAACCGTTCCTTCATCCGTACAGAAC
>JAILJC010000201.1 GCA_024694965.1 Lachnospiraceae bacterium | reverse complement strand
CGACATGCGCCGCATAAGGAAGCTTAAGAGTATCCATACCGCAACAAGCGGCAGGACGTATGTTAAGATTATCGCAATGATATAATCGGCAGATGAAGTCTCCTTCTGCTCAAACTTGACTCCCGCCTTTAAAAGCCTGTCGGTAAGTCCCTCATCTTCCACCCTTGCGGTAATGAAAGTATTTTTGATACGCTTGTCGCTCTGGTCCTTGGGCGTTATCTCGATCTCATCGGAATCGATGACTACCTTCTCAACTTCACCCTTTTCAACCTTCTCTATAAATTCGTCATAGCTTATCTTCTTGTTTGTCCCCTCATTTATCGCATTGTGCATATATGAGATCATGAGAAGAGTCACAAGCGTCGCTATAGCAAGCACAAGCAGGGTCTGCCTGTTTCTGGGCTGCTTGCCGCCCCCGTTATTGTTTCCCCGATTGTTATCGTTTTCTCCCATTTTGGTCTCCGGTTTATTTAGTCTGTTTATTAAGGATTATGACCCTTGAATCACATAATAGATTATAAATTCAGAGCAATGATAAATCAACGGAAAAATAAATGGCATAAAGTCCCGAAATACCGTATAATTGATTTGTCCACAGATCAGGGACACAGGCAGTAAGGGGATGTTTGAGGGTCAAAGATGGTTTTTAATTCTTACATATTTGTTTTTGTTTTTCTTCCCGCAGTTATAATCATATATCATCTGCTCAATAAAACGGGGCATTACCTGCCGGGCAGGCTTTTCCTGCTTGCCGCATCCCTGTTGTTTTATTTATGCTCCGATGTTTCATCTGCCCCCGTACTAATTGCAAGTATCCTGATAAATTACTGTATCCATCTGGCACTTACGGGCAAGGAGAGCCGTATACCGGTAAGGCGCCTTCTTCTTGTTTCGGGCCTCATTCTCAACATCGGATGCCTTATCGTCTTTAAATACCTCGGATTTTTCGCAGGCATAATAAGTTCTTTTACCGGCCGCGGGATAGCCGTATGGGACCTTATGCTTCCGCTTGGGATAAGCTATTACACTTTTTCCCAGATAATGGTGCTTTCCGACAGCTACAGGGATCCCACCGTCAAGTACAGCTTTATCGACTATGCACTTTTCGTTACCTTTTTCCCAAAGATCCTGATGGGGCCGATAGCCAAGGCATCGCAGATGATACCCCAGTTTAACGATGAACTAAGGAAAAAAGCAGATCCTGAAAAGATTGCGGGAGGCATGGTCATATTTGCCGTCGGTCTTTCAAAGAAGGTACTGCTCGCGGATAACCTTGCCCCCTATGTTACCTGGGGGTATTCAAATATCGATACTCTGGGAAGTACTAATGCCCTGCTTGTAATGCTTGCATATACGCTGCAGATATACTTTGATTTCAGCGGTTTCTGTGACATGGCTTCCGCAATCTGTTTAATGCTCGGGCTGTCCCTTCCCGATAACTTTTTATCTCCCTACAGGGCGTGCTCGGTTGCCGAATTCTGGAAACGCTGGCACATCACACTCACCGGGTTTTTCACCGAATATGTGTACATCCCTCTTGGGGGAAACCGCAAAGGCAGTGTCCGCACCTACGTTAACATGTTCATCATCTTCTTTTTAAGCGGACTGTGGCACGGAGCGGCATTTACCTTTATCATCTGGGGACTTATACACGGGATCGGTATATCGGTATGCAGGATGTTAAGGGGTACAAAGAGAAAGCTTCCAAAACCCGTTGCTCATCTTTTGACCTTTATCTTTGTTAACATCGCCTGGATATTTTTCAGGTCCCAAACACTTGAAGAGGCGTTTGGATTTTTAAAACAACTTTTCTCATTTAAGTTTACACCGGTCAGCATGGAACTGCTTGCGGCGGCAACTCCTTCCGAGCTGCAGTTCCTGCAATGGTTTTTGCTTAACGTAAGCAACAGGCCGCCCTACATTAACGGCCTAGTCATAGTCTTAGGTTTCCTTATACTGTGTACCGTAATATCCATGTGCTGTAAAAACGCAACAGAACGGCTTGCGGCTCTTAAGCTTAACTCGCGTGCCGTCTTAACCACCGTGATCCTGATGGTACTGTCGATCCTGTCCCTTTCAGGTGTTACGGAATATATCTATACGAATTTTTAATATGAACCCAAGAAAATTTATCAGAAATACAATCGCATACACTCTCATCACTCTCATCACGATAGCCCTTATCGTTATCGCGATAGATCCGTTCACGCGCTACCATGCGCCGTGGTTTAACCTTGCCACGGTCGAGACCGATGAACGCTGCAGTGCTATAGGGATCGCCCGTAACCTCGACTATGACACTGCCCTGGTAGGTTCATCAATGAGCGAGAACTTCAACTACAAATGGTTCGAAGACGGGGTTTTCGGAAAAAAATGCGTAAAGATACCCCTCCAGGGTGCCTACTACTGTGATTACGAGCCCGTACTCAACGAAGTGCTCAAGCATAAAGGAACGAAGAATATAGTATTCAGTCTCGACAATTACCTGCTGGTCGATGATCCGGATAATCATTCCTGCTCGATAGAGGATTATTATATTAAAAGGCCCGGTCTCAGTGACGTGCATTATCTGTTCAACAAATCGGTGTTCTTTGATTACATGCCCAAGTTCATCACAACTAATATACGTGAAAATTTCAATAACGAAAATGCCTATGTCTGGAGTGATGATTACGAATACTCAAAATATGCGGCAAGGCTTGCCTATATGTCCTCAAGGTTATTAAAACGTGAAGAAGAAAAGCCTTTTGATGAATATTTCAAAAGTGCCGATGCCGTGACAGACCCGATGATAGAACTCATAAATTCGCACCCTGACGTGACCTTCCATAT
>JAILJC010000184.1 GCA_024694965.1 Lachnospiraceae bacterium | reverse complement strand
GATGCTCAGGCAAAAGAAGCCGCAGATGAAGCTTCCTCAGAAACCGAGGATGAGGACGAAAGCCCTCTTACCGCTGACGAACCCGCGGATGAGGAAACGGCAGACGATACACAGGAAGAGGATACAGCGTCTTCCGGGCCTCTTAAAGTGGTATGGCTCGGAGATTCACTCACCCAGGGTTCTTTGGGAGACGACAACGGAAACGTTGACAATCCCCAGGCTCCGTGGCGTGTCCTTAAGGGACTGTCAGGCTATGATGTTGAAGGGTTCGGTTATTACGGATACTACACACATGACATATTGTGGAAGTGGGGCGAAGACGGCGGCAAAAAGGACCCCGGAACGGTGTATGTGTTCTGGTGCGGATCATGCGACTTCAGGGAATCCCAAAACGAAACCGCAACGGTCATAAAGGAAATAGATACCTTCCTAAAGAACGGCAAGCTTGATAAATATATCGTGATGGGAACAACCCCTCGCTCGGAGCTTGGTGTGGAGGGTGCCAAAAATGTCAACGGAAAGCTTGAAGACAAATACGGAGATAAATATCTTGATATACTGGAGTACGTCGAATTCGGACCCGACAAGCTCCATCTTACCGAAGCGTCATATCATAAGATCGCGGAAGTGGTATACGATAAAATAAAAGAACTGTATGAATAAGATCAGCCACGGGGGCGGTTCTTTTGCCATGTAAAAATCACCTTGCAAAAGAACCGTCCCCGTGCCAGAAAAATCATTTATCCATCTCTATCAACTTTCTCAACCCCTCCACAGCTACTTTAATAGCTGGGGAAGTATCCTCGCTCATATCCTGGTCGAGGCCTGCCTTCTCCCGCTCCTGATTCCATATGACATGGAAACATGAGCCTGCGCGGCAGCCCCTTGCCGATGCTATGACAAACAGCGCGGCCGATTCCATTTCGGAAGCCTTAACCCCCAAGCGCTTCCATGCTTCCCATTTATCAAGAAGTTCCGCTGCAACAGGCATTGTATCGGGTGAATGCTGGCCGTAAAAAGAATCCTTGCATTGCACAACGCCCACATGGGTTTTCTTTCCCACTTCTTCCGAAGCTTTCTTTAAGGCATTTACTATCTCATAGTCGGCAACCGCAGGAAATTCGATCGGTGCGTATTCCATCGAGGTGTGCTCATACCTTATGGCTCCCGTAGCAACAACAACATCGCCCGATTTTACATCAAGGTCGATCCCGCCGCAGGTACCGCAGCGTATAAAGGTATCCGCTCCTATATGGACAAGCTCCTCGACCGCTATCGCCGTTGACGGGCCCCCGATACCGGTAGAGCATACGCTTACCTTAACACCTTCTAAATACCCTGTGTAAATATTGTATTCCCTGTTATAGGACACGTGCTTTGCATCATCAAACAGATCCGCGATAGCTTCACACCTGCCGGGATCCCCGACAAGAATGACATATTTTCCCACGTCTCCCTTAACGCATTTTATATGGAATTCTTTTTCAAGTTCCTGCATATGATACCTCCGTATATGTCCTATTTATAACCCATTTATTTGACTCTTATAAGGATCACGCTTGCCGCCGGTACATTAAGCTCAAGCTTTCCGCCCTCGGCCTTTATTCCCGTAAACTCCGTATCGCTTACCTTGTCGGGCTCATCAAAAGTGTTCTTATCGCGGGCATCCTCACCCTTTAAGATGCGGGCTTCAACCACTTCATATGCTTTATCCTCCGCAAACTGCACGGTAAGCTCCTCATCATCGGTCATTGACAGGTTGCTTACGGTGATCGTAATGATACCGTCCTTTTCGGATACGGATTCGGTAAGCTTCGGAACCTTCTTATCATCGCTTATTCCCGCTTCGCCTGCACCCGTTATCGCACTTTCCAGAAGCTCTGCGCCCTGATGATCCTTAAACATACGGAATACATACCAGGTAGGCGTTTTGACCATCTTTTCGCCTTCGGTAAGGAGCACCGACTGGAGAACGTTCACCGTCTGTGCTATGCATGCGAGCTTCACGCGGTCGCAATGCTTGTTGAATATGTTAAGTGAAATGCCGGCAACAAGAGCATCCCTCATCGTGTTCTGCTGGTAAAGGAAGCCGGGATTGGTACCTTCTTCAACTAAGAACCATGTACCCCATTCGTCAACAGACATTCCGATCTTCTTCTCGGGATCGTACTTATCCATTATCGCACCGTGGCGGTTTATAAGGTCCTCGATATGGTTTGCCGCCCACAGGGTCTTATACCAGAGCTCCTCATCAAACTCAGTTGCGCTCACCTTGGGAAGCCAGCCCTCGGGAAGGGTATAATAGTGGAGCGACAGAAGATCCATAAGTCCGTGCTGGTCCTCCGGAACA
>JAILJC010000165.1 GCA_024694965.1 Lachnospiraceae bacterium | reverse complement strand
TAATATCGCAAACAGCTATCTTAACATGATGGGCGGTCGCATCGAAGTATCCAGCGAATACGGTCATGGCACCACGTTCAGGCTGTATATTCCGCTCACCGTAAAAGACAGTACACCTATAGGAGATTTTACGGATGCCATTGCAAGGGTAGGGAAAAACGGCTATGAATACGTGCCCGATATAATTGCTCCCAATGCCCATGCGCTCATCGTTGATGATAACGAAATGAACCTAGATGTCATATCAGGGCTTATGGAAAGTACAAAGATAAAGGTAAGCACCGCCCTCTCCGGACCGGCTGCCATCGATCTTATGGCAAACAAGCGCTTCGACATCATACTGCTCGATCAGATGATGCCGGGAATGAACGGTATAGATACTTTAAATATCATGAAATCAAGCTATGATATGCGGGGCGTTTCTGTCATCGCACTGACTGCCGACGCCGTTTCGGGTGCCAAGGAATTCTACTTAAACGCAGGTTTCGATGATTATTTAAGCAAGCCGGTAAAAGCAGCCGATCTTGAAAAAACACTTATAAAACACATACCGAAAAAACTGCTGCTTTCAAAAGAAGAAATTGAACGCATATCTCATGCCGATGAACTAAAAAAACGGGAAAAGCAAACGGAAAATCCTGCAGCAACTCTCAAGCCTCTCATCATCGTCAATCCTGACAGCGATGCATTAAAGGCTGCCAAGGCCGAAACGGACGGGCTGTATAAGAGCGTCCTTGTTCCCGATATTGACAAGGCCCGAAAATACCTTGAAAAGCATGATATTGAATATGTCATGGTAAGCCGGGATCTGTTCTTGAAAAATACCGATATTTGACCTTAATAACTATATATTATATACTTTGCTTTAGCATTTTCAGATTACAGGCTTGCGTTCTCAGGAATGCGAAAGGAGTATATAAATGGAAAAAGTATTATTGTTCTATCCCCCGGGGCTTTTATTCCAGCGGGGCGAGGACAGATGTCAGCAGAATGTCGACGACGGTTCGGCACAGGCAATGCGTGCCTGCAATGACTTGGGATATGCCGCAGCGATACTTTTAAAAAAGGGATATGATGTCAAGCTTTGTGATTATCAGACCGAAGGCTTTACAATGGACGACCTCCATAGGGATATGTCCGAATACAAGCCTGATCTTATAATGATGAGCATCACCAACACTACGATATATGATGACCTTAAGATCATAAAGGAACTGAAGGACAAATATGATCCGGTCACAGTCATAAAGGGTGCCCTCTTCTACGATCCCGAACAGGCTATGCTTGACCTTCTGGACTTAAGCGGCGTCGACTATATGATAGGCGGCGAGATCGACTTTGCCATAGGCGGGATTGCCGATTACGCATTAAGGCATGAGGGTGATATAGCATCAGTGCTTTCAATACTTTACAGGGATGAAAAAGGTGATTTTGTAAGGACTGCTTTCCATACCTGGGGCGAGGATCTTGATAACCAGCCCTTCCCCGCAAGGCAGCTTATGAACAATGCCCTTTACAAGCGTCCCGACACAGATGAGCCGATGGCTACGATACAGACGGCACGCGGATGTCCGAGTGCCTGTGTGTTCTGTTTAACACCCGGCATTTCGGGTAAATGTGTCCGCTTCCGCTCACCGCAGAATGTGTTGGATGAGATGACGGAGTGCTACGAAAAGCACGGGATCCGCACCTTCTTTTTCAAGGCGGATACCTTTACCATTAACCCTGCATGGGTTAAGGAGATGTGTGAACTTATCATCAATTCTCCCTTACATGGCAAGATACAGTTCACTGCCAATTCCAGGGTTAAACCCCTTAGCAAAGAAACCCTTCAGCTTATGAAGGACGCCGGCTGCTTCCTTGTTGCTTTCGGTTTCGAATCGGGTTCCGACGAGATACTTAAGCTCATGAAAAAAGGAACGACGGTTGCCGATAATCTTCAGGCGGCGAAATGGTGCCATGAAGTCGGACTTCCCTTCTGGGGATATTTTGTTATCGGATTCCCGTGGGAAAACAGGGAACATATACTTGAAACGAAAAAGCTGGTAATGAAATCCAATCCCGATTTTATTGAAGTTACTATGGCGCTCCCGTTCTACGGAACACCGCTTTATGAAACCTGTAAGGAAAACGACCTTCTTGCCGAATCGGTACTCGGTTCCGATTTCTTCCACTCAAGCATGAAGGGAACGATGTACCTTACAATGGACGAGGTTGAAAAATTAAGAAGGAACATCCTTTTATCCTTCTATCTGCGTCCCGGATATATCTTCAAGAAGATGGGCGAATGCATCACCAAACCGGGAGTATTTATCAATTACTGCAAATACGGTATCAAGCTGGTTGTAAATCTTTTTAAGAAGTAAAGTTTAAGGAATAAAAATGCAGAGAACTAAGTTAAAGGACAGGGTCCTCCCTTCATACACAAAGGGTGAGGAAGTATTCAATATGGTATCGCATATAATAGGGGCGGCTTTAAGCATCGCCGCCCTTGTTTTATGTGTTGTCGTTTCGGCTATCCACCGCGATCCCTGGGCGGTAGTCGGAAGTGCGATATACGGTGCCTCTCTTATAATGCTCTACACCATGTCAAGCGTATATCACGGTCTTCGCCCCAACATGGGTAAAAAAGTCATGCAGGTACTCGACCACTGCACTATATATTTCTTAATTGCCGGCACATATACGCCTGTATGCCTCGCAGCACTTCGAAGGGTAAATCCGGTGATCGCATGGGTCATATTCGGAATAGTTTGGGGGCTTGCCGCACTGGCTATTACACTTACGGCGATCGATCTCAAAAAATATCAGGTGTTTTCAATGATATGTTATGTGGGTATCGGATGGGGCATCATATTTGCGTTCAAGCCTCTTATTACAGCCATTACTCCCGTGGGAGTCAACTGGCTGGTTGGCGGCGGACTTTGTTACACTATCGGGGCTGTCCTTTACGGTATCGGAAAGAAACATAAATGGATCCATTCGATTTTCCATCTGTTTGTGCTTGCAGGCAGCATACTCCACTTCTTCTGCATGCTCTTTTTCGTTATATAACATCCGTTACATAACAGTTCCGGTCAGTTTCAGTTCATGCATCAGCCTTGCTATCGGAAATCCAACCACGTTATTATATTCACCGTGTATCTCCTTAATGAATTTGGCGAAGCCTCCCTGTATCGCGTAGGCTCCAGCCTTATCCATCGGTTCACCGGAATCGACATAGGCTCTTATATCATCATCGTCCACATCATATACAATAACATCGGTGCATGAAACAAATGAAAAACGTTTGGCAGATGTGATCACCGTAACTCCGGTATATACCTGATGTGTTTTCCCGGATAAAGACTTAAGCATCCTTACGGCATCATCTTTATCCTTCGGTTTGCCATATACGGTTTTATCAAGTGCCACTATGGTATCGGCGCCAAGAACAAGCAGCTCATCAACCTCACTGCCGTATTTCCTTACGGCTTTATCCCATACGTCCTCTGCCTTCTGCATGGACAGTTCACTTACTATTTCATCCGGCAGCGAACGAGCGATGACCTCCTCGCAGTCACTTACGATAACTTCAAAATCGATCCCCGCCTGCTTTAGTATCTCACTCCTCCTGGGAGACGCAGACCCAAGTATGACCTTCATCACTGTCCCCCGTTTGCATATGTACCCGCGTTTGCTCCGGCGTTCGCTCCTGCAGCATTAAGGCCGAGCTGGTTATAGTGCACACCGTCTGCCAGATACTTATTCATTAAGGGTGAATGGAGTGTAGTCGAAACAAGCGTGAACAGGTTGCTTGAATTGCACAGATCTATCTGGGTCTTAACCACATCATCAAAGTAATAGGTTCCGTCGATCGCATATCCCGGAGTTATCATGAACACCTGCTCAAGACCGTTTGCAAAAAGCGGCTGGAAAGCCGATGTAAGGTTGTTCTTGTAATCGAAAGCATTAATACCCTTTACTCCTTCTGTTTCCCCCTGAAGAAATACGACGTATTTATGCCTTACCATAAAGTTATTGCTTTCAAGATAGGTTTTAGCCTTTATAAACCTTGAAACAAGGTCTGCTTTGGTAGCATCGCTTGCCCAATATGACGAATCGGAACCGCCTCGGGTTGCGGCAACCGCAACGACCGGAGTTCTCGTTCTGCCGTAATAACTCGTTATAAACGACGACACCAGCGTTCCGTTCTGATACTCCGGAGAATCGCTTATATATCCTCTCTCGTACCGTCCGAAAGGTTCGGCTACGGGAAACAATGCATTCGGCGAAGAAGCCGGCCTGTACTCATAACCCTGACCGGCAGGAACGACAGGAGCCAGCGCAGCATTACCTCCGTTTCCCGACATATTGCTCTGCCCCGCAAAAATGATAAGATCTACGGTTACGGGAGCACTTGCCGGTGCCGCCGTGGCCGCGGGGGCCTGTGCCGTAAGAGGAGTGGTATTTACTTTAGGAGGCTGAGCCTGCGAAGCGAAAACGGAAGTATAAATGAGTATGATGCAAAGTGCCGCCGCAGCGGGTATATGGATCACTTTTCTTTTCATGATGGTTTCGTCCTTTAATTATCGTTTATTACCTTAATAAGCTCCGCCGGTTCCGATACGGATGCATAACATTCATCCACTTTTCCAAAACCATATGCGGCATGTATAAAAGCAACACCGGCTTCCCTGGAAGCGTTGGCATCACCCTGGATATCACCGACATAAACGGGGTTTTTAAGGTTATATTTATTTACGATCAGTTTAATGTTATCAGCCTTAAGAAGATCGTTATCGCCCAGACATACGTGATCCTTTATAACATCTCCTATGCCGGTCTTTTCAATGAACAGTTCGATATACCCGGCCTGGCAGTTGCTCACGATAAATATGTCATGGCCTTTTGCAAGTTCCCTTATGGTATCAAGTATTCCCGGATACAGCCTGCCCGGTTCTTTTTCAAGATATGCGTGCTCGTATTTGTAACACTTCGGCGCGAAGGCTTCCTGCTGTTTTAAAGGGACGCCCGGCATTATAGCATCGATTATTTCCGGCATGGGAAGTCCGAACAGCCCCTTAAGCCTGTCGTCAGTGACGGATATATTCCCGAAACCTTCATCTATTAGTGCCTGATTCCATGCCTTTTCCACAACGGGAGTCGAGTCCCACAATGTCCCGTCAACGTCAAATATTATTCCGTCAAACATTAAACCGTATCCTCCTAGGGCAGTTCGGGAGTCCAGTAGTGCTGCTGATAAATGTCCGTTAAACGGTACATTACTTTCACATCTTCATCACCGATCGAAGTATTGGCGATCTCGTCATTTCCCGTAAGGATCATCTTCTCGCCAAGGTAATAACTGTCCTTATATTCACCGTCATAGGTGTAATAATCGCAGATAAATTCAACAACATCACCCTTGCCGACTGAAGTCAGGCTCTTTGCCACCGTATCGGTTTCACCGTTTACATACACGCTTCTTGCACCGGCTATATATCCGTACGGGTTATCGGAATCGAATACAAGAATAAGCTCAACCCTGTCTCCGTTTAACATCGCAGGCACATAACCCGTGATCGTATAAAAATCACCTTCCTCGACCGTATCTATATGATAATATGCTACAGGCTGTTTGTTTATCGATAACCATGTACGGTCGTAATCGCCGATAAGATTACCGTCTTCATCAAGTTCAAATACATTATCAAGGCCGAGATCTATGTATCCGTCACCGTCATCGAAGAAAACATTAAGCTCACAATCCTTAATGAGTTTCCACTGTTCTTCGGGAAGGTCGATAACAAATTGTCCGTCGCCGTTTTTAGTCCATACAAGGCCCTCGGCATCGAAATAATTATCGCTTAAGTATTCGGCGGTTTCCGTTGTACTTAATGACCTGCCGCTCAAAAAGTCGAGCGCGGAAGTATCAAATCCGTATGATCCGGCATCCGATGAACCCGACAATACACCCGAGAGCATCTGCATGATAAAGTCAGAACTTCCTCCTGAAGCTTCCTGCGCACTGCCGCCGCCTATAAGTGATCCGAAAAGCGAAGGCATGGGTGATGATGCACCGCCCGCAGATATCTGACCGCTGACTTCAAGTCCGGCAAATTCCTGAATGCACTTGCTGTATTCCGCATTCATACCGATCTGCTTATATGCCGCAAGAGCGTTATTAACATTACCCGCTTTCTTATACGGGAAGTAAATAGCCAGTCCGTATGCGTCCCTTACACAGGATGCTGTCCTGTTATACTTAACCGCTCCCTGAAGTACTTTTGCCAGGTCCTCTCCTTCCCTGGTTCCCATATTCTTACTCAGATGCACAAGGTCCACCTGATCAATCTTTAAGCTCTGCGCGAATTCTCTTGTATTATACCTTGCATCCGAAACCTGTTTATATTCTTTATTCTTTATTAGCTCGTTGGTAGACTTGGCAAAATCGGTAAGCTCCGTCGGAACCGTAGCCTTAAGCTCAGCAAGATCGACAACCGAAAGCGTTGTCTTCTGTCCCGGGCATTTCTGATCACATACGTCCACAAAATCATCGACGATACGCTTGCCCACTTCCACGGTGGGCTTTGCTGTATTCTTTGAAAGCTCCGTAAGCCAGTTAGTATAATACCAGCCCACACCCGGTTCCGTCTCCTCGGAAGCTATCATGTAATCGCCGTACTGTTCAAGCATGAGCGCATTTTCAACCGTTGCCATGAGACATGCATCAAAGCCAATGAAATCGAATTTCACTCCGCCGTCCGCAAGCGCCGTATTGATCCCCGCAAGAGTCATGGCGCTGCTCATTGCATTCTTCTCATCATATCCGAAACCGCTTATCGAGCCGCCGCCGTGGTCCCAGAGGATAAGTTCGTTCCTGTCTGCGGGATAATTCTTTGCGCAGTATTTTATGAACCCGGAAAGCGTCGAAGGCTTGGTCATGACTTCGGAGCCAAGATCGCCTTCCAGCCTCTCAAGCTGTCCGTTACGGATCCTGTATATCTGGTTTGTTTTATTATTAACTACGTCATTCTTCCACTTCGAACAACCGCCCGTATATACTATCAGGTTTACCTTATCGGAAATATCCGCGCGGGACATTTCGGCAAGGTCGTTTGTAGCCATTCCGTATTTGCTTTCAAGGTCCGTACCGCAAAGGTATACCATTATCGTGACCGTATCAGAACCGTCACCCTTGAGCACGGTATATTTATCCCTTGCTCCTTCCGCAACCGTGGTATCGGCCTCTTCGGTATCATCATATCCCAGATAAGGCTCATCAAAGGGTTCACCGGCAAGGCTGCCCGTGGGGCCCTGATCAGTGGACTGCACATCATCCTGGCCGTAGTATTCGATCTCACTGCCTTCATCCGAAGAAAGCAGTCCCTTACCTGCGATGATGAATATTATGATAAGAACGACGAACCCAAGCGTTCCGCCACCGCGCTTTACCGAACTGCTGCTACCTGACGGTGCACCTGTCGGACGGTTTGAATTCCCGACGGGTCCTGTACCCAGTCCTTCTCCACGTTTATGTACTCCCATTCCGCCGCTTACAACATTTTTTTCCCGGCTTCTAGGTCTGTTGTTATCCATATCATTATTCCTCCCTGATCACTATTCAGGCTAACACTTCCATAATCTGCTTAAGTATACTAAATTTGGAAAATACTTGCAATATCAGGTGATACATGCTTAATATATATTGGTTGTTTAAAACACTTAAAGGAGCGTTATCATGAAGCTGCTGTTCATAAGACACGGGGATCCCGACTATATTAATGATGCACTTACGGAAAAGGGTAAAAGGGAAGCTTTACTCCTTGCGGAGCGTATGGCAAATACGCATGTGGATTACTGCTATTCTTCTCCCCTCGGAAGGGCTAAGCTTACCGCGGAGCCTTGCCTCAAGCGAATGAACATGGATGCTGAGGAAATGGAATGGCTTGAAGAATTCCGTCCGAAAATACTGCGCCCCGATTCTCCCGAACGTTCGCACGTAAGCTGGGACTGGCTTCCTCAGGACTGGACAAAGCGCGAACACTTTTACAGATATGATGAATGGTGGGATGATGATATATTAAACGAAGGTCATGTCAAGGAACGCGCCGCTCATGTTTTCAGCGAGCTTGACAAGCTTCTTGCAAAGCACGGGTATGAAAGAGACGGACAGTTTTACCGGGCAGTAAAGCCCAACAATGATACCATTGCCCTATTCTGCCATTTTGGTGTGACCACACTTATCTTAAGCCATCTGATCGGGGCTTCTCCCATGGTCCTTTGGCACGGTATGGTCTCGGCACCCACTTCCGTTACGACCGTATATACAGAAGAACGCCGCAGGGGAATCGCATCGTTCCGTATTGCGGCATTCGGTGATATCTCTCATTTATATGTTGCAAACGAACCGCCCGCATTCTCCGGACGATTCTGTGAATGTTACGATAACGAGGACGAAAGGCATGACTGATATGCCTATTTGATATCCCCTGACAGTTCTCTTATCGCCGACTGTACTATTTCATTCATATTATCGTAATCCCTTATCTCAAACGATGCCTTGATCGCCTCAAATTTCTCCTGATAAGCACCGGGGAAATTGTAATTCGACAGGGCACCGAGCATGCTCTTTAACGCCTCATCATTGTGGCTTATCACATAACCGCCAAGATGCGTGAACAGTCCCCTTACCTGGCCGAATTCGATCTCTCCGCCATTTTCTTCATGATCATCAAGAACATTTACCTTGGCTGCGGGAAGCAAGTGTATCAGCATTCTTTCAAGTGCCTCGGCATCTATGGGCTTTGCCAGATAATCCGAAAAGCCCATCGACATGAATTTATCCTTTGATTCTGCGAGCACATCAGCAGTAAGAGCAACAACGGGTACGCCTCTTCTTAACCCGCGCCTGTTGATCTGACCGAGTACTTCGTTACCGCTCATTCCCGGCATTCTTATATCAAGGAAGATAACATCATATTCATGGTCGGCTAATATATTAAGGCATTCCTCACCGTTAATTGCAGTATCGATATCAATTCCGGTACCTTTAAGAAGACCCTTTACCACCATAAGGTTTGTCTGGGAATCATCGACCACAAGTACCTTTGTGTCATGCGCATTGAACAGATGACTGAACTTCTTTTTCCTGCGTACCGGTTTCTGATACTCTCCGATCTTTTCCTGTCCGGCAGGTTTCTGCGGTATGATGACCGAAAATGTCGAACCGGAACCGTAGGTCGAATTGATGTATATGTTGCCGTTCATCTTGTTGAGCAGCATCTTGGTTATCGCAAGGCCCAGCCCGGTACCCTCGATGTTGCTGTTATCCTCAAGGTTTACGCGCCTGAACTTGTCAAACAGAAGGTTGATATCCTCCTCCTTTATACCCTTTCCCGTATCGGTAACATCAACCCTTAAGAAACGTACATCTTCATCCCATGTCATCTGCAGGGTAACAGAACCCTTATCGGTGTACTTAACGGCATTGGTAAGCAGGTTTATGATGATCTGCTGCACCCTGTTCTTATCACCGTAAAGGCCCGCGGGAACGTTCGGATCGATATTGACATCATACTCAAGGTTTTTGGCCTTGGCCCTGGGAGCGATCATATTGTTTATATTGCTTATAAGCTCAGCGACCCCATACCGGCGTTCATAGATCTCGATATTGCCTGATTCTATTTTCGAAAAATCAAGGATATCGTTTATCAGAAACAGTAAAGAATCACCCGCGCCCTTAATGTCTTCGGTGTACTCATATATGGAATCCTGATCCGTTTCGCGGGAGATCATTTCGTTAAGGCCGAGGATCGTATTTATAGGCGTCCTTATTTCGTGTGACATATTCGCAAGGAATTCTGATTTAGCCTGATTGGAACGCTGCGCAACCTCGATCGCGCGATTCTCTTCCTCAAGCTTTAAGTTCATAACACTGAACCTGTAAAGCAAAAGGTCGACAATGAGCACAATTATACTGAAAAACACTACGACGCAGTAATAAAATGTAATAATATTCCGTGCAGCCTGCGGATCGCTTATTCCCTTAATATATGAACCAAGCACAAAGCGTCCCGCAACGGCGAAGATAACCACCGCCGCAAATACTGCCGCATATATATATATCATCCTGCTAAGATGCTTTTGCTGTTTGTTGTTTTCGCTATCAGTACCCATGAATCCAAGAGCCTCTCATAAAGTCACATTACCCACCTATAATAACACAAATCGGGTTTATTCTACAATATTGTATTCACACGGATGAATTTAAGGAAAACTTTCATGCGTTACCGTCCCCTTCGTGACACCTAGCGGCAAACCCCCAAAGCCCCCATTTTATGCCGTTTCTGTCACATTTAGTGATTATTGTGCGTCTTGTTTTCTTGATATAACTGTGATATTATGACAGTGTGAAAGTTATTTAATTCTTCAGAACTTATACCCCTATCGAGCCCGGCCGCGCCATGACCGGGCACTTTTCGTTTTAGGGTAAAAATATCAAAAAACACTTGCATTGGTATCAATATTCTAGTATACTATGCAAGTCGGAAAGCCCAACCCAAATAAAGCAACTGACAATATGGCTCGTTGGTCAAGCGGTTAAGACGCCGCCCTCTCACGGCGGAAACAGCGGTTCGATTCCGCTACGAGCTGCGAAGAAATCCAGTAAACATCAGTGTTTGCTGGATTTTTTGTTGGGTGAGCACTTGGTGAGCAGTTTACATAAATGCACTAATTAAATACTGAATCGAATTTTTCTCCTATATCTTTTTGAATACGTGCTGTTCTTACGTAATGTCGCATTGTCTGAGGCGATGCATGTCCTGCTATCCTCATGACACTGGCCTGATCCATACCAGAAGCCAATGCCTCTGTTATACCCCAAGCACGAATCTTATGTGTTGAGAAGTATCTATTCCATCCAATTGATGTGAAATTATAAATTAGCCCTCTATAAAGAGCCTCAATGGAATTGCGCGCGGCCCCACAATCAGTTGGTGGGATATAAGTGCGCATTAGTCATGAAAGGTTGAAATATTAAAAATCTTTATACAATCTTAATACATTGAAGAATATCTTTATACTGAATTAATCCGGTAAGGTGTTTAATAAGTATATGGAAAATCAACGTTTTAAGATTAGGATTACTACATTTCAAATCATTATATATGCTTTTGCAATTACCATTC
>JAILJC010000161.1 GCA_024694965.1 Lachnospiraceae bacterium | reverse complement strand
ATTTCTCATTTCAATATCCTCATTTAAACATCAATTTACTCATAAGCGGGTATGATGATGCATTTAAATAATAACACTCATTATACTCATTGTCAACATTAACTGCATCATTTTGATCGCTATGATGCAGTTGGCACTGTTTTCGCTCTATTACCGCCCCGCTTCGCGGGACGCTAACCATCGCTGTAGTCGCCAAGGCATTAACTTATAATCAGCAGCTTGCTTTGCAAGCATACCGGCAATTAATAAAGTGCCTCCATTCAAGCAAGCTTGAGGAGGCACTTCATTATTGCCGATCGCCTGACGGCGACTACTGATTATGTATATGCTTTGGCTCGTTACTCCAGCTCTATGGTTCCGGGAGGCTTGCTGGTCAGGTCAAACATTACACGGTTGACTCCCTTTACTTCGCCTATGATTCGGCGCATACATGTCTGCTGAACTTCAAACGGGATATCGCAGCACTCTGCCGTCATGAAGTCGGTTGTGTTTACGGCACGCAGTACCACAGCATAATCATACGTCCTGAAGTCTCCCATGACACCTACGGAACGCATATCGGAAAGTGCAGCAAAATACTGGCCGGGGCGCTGTACTAGCTCGGCCTTGTCAATCTCCTCGCGGAAAATCGCATCAGCCTCCTGTACTATCCTGACCTTCTCTGCGGTAACCTCACCCACAATACGAACACCCAGTCCCGGTCCGGGAAAGGGCTGCCTCATGGTAAGGTGATCGGGAAGTCCCAGTTTTTTTCCTGCAAGTCTGACCTCATCCTTAAACAGCATCCGAAGCGGCTCGATTATCTCGGAAAAATCAACGAAGTCCGGAAGACCTCCCACATTATGGTGTGATTTTATCACGGCTGATTTTCCGAGCCCCGACTCGATCACATCAGGATAGATAGTCCCCTGCACGAGAAAATCAACCTTTCCTATCTTCTTTGCTTCTTCCTCGAATACCCTTATGAACTCTTCGCCGATAATCTTTCTTTTCTTCTCCGGCTCTGTGATTCCGGACAGCTTTTCGTAAAACCTGTCTGCTGCATTTACTCTTATAAAGTTAAGGTCATAGTCCCCCGAAGGGCCGAAGATAGCTTCAACCTGATCACCCTCATCCTTGCGAAGGAGGCCGTGATCGACAAATACGCATGTAAGTTTTTTGCCTATGGCCTTTGACATAAGAACAGCGGCAACGGATGAATCAACTCCGCCTGACAGAGCGCAAAGTGCCTTGCCGTCTCCGACTTTTTCCCTTATCTGCACGATCTTCTCTTCAACAAAGGAATCCATCTTCCAGTCACCGTTGCAGTTGCATATCGTATATACAAAGTTCGATATGATCTTTCTGCCTTCACGCGTGTGTGTGACCTCCGGATGGAACTGCGTTGCATATAGTTTCCTTCCGCTATCTTCCATAGCTGCCACGGGGCATACATTTGAATGCGCCGTAATAACAAATCCCTCCGGCACTTCTTCAATGTAGTCCGTATGGCTCATCCATACATCCGTAACGGCATCTATACCATGAAGCAGTCTGCTGGATGTATCGACGCAAACGCTCGTCCTTCCGTATTCGGAAACCGGGGCTGTCGACACCTTCCCTCCTGCCATGTATGCCATCAGCTGGGATCCGTAACATATCCCGAGAACAGGTATCCCAAGGTCAAGTATCGCGGGATCGTAATGCGGCGAAGACTCCTCATATACGCTGTTCGGCCCGCCCGTAAAGATTATGCCCTTCGGTTCCATGCTGATTACCTCGTTAAGCGTCATAGTGTACGGATGTACTTCCGCATACACGTTACATTCCCTTACACATCTGGCAATAAGCTGGTTGTACTGTCCACCGAAATCGAGGACGAGAATCATATCTTTTCTCATGTTAACCGCCTTAAAAATGCGGGGTCAGATCCTGACCCCGCTATTGATCAAATAAACCGCTGTACCTGCTCAGACGATACCCTGTGCCTTCATTGCATCGGCAACCTTAAGGAAACCTGCGATATTT
>JAILJC010000125.1 GCA_024694965.1 Lachnospiraceae bacterium | reverse complement strand
GTAATGCTATCCATTTTCTCAGCATCTTCATTGTAGTATAACCTCCCAGTCAGATTTGAATACAGGACTATGCCTGCCATGCTATATCATATCACATCATTTAATGATAGTATAGAGTGCCCTCACCTTTTCAAGCTTTTGCGCGGGGCTTCCCGAAAAGTATCCTTCCCCCGAAAGATAGTCGGTGTAATAGCGCAAACCGAGCATGAAACGGTTGCGGGATAGGTTTCTGCCTATGAGCGATATTTCATCCTCACTTAAACGGCTTTCCGAACCGTCCTCATATCCGCAGTATAGCTTCGTTGCCCTGTCAGAATCAACATCCCCTCGATCATCAATACAGCAGGACCGCATACAATCCGCAATATCATCATACAGCGATCCATGCATCAGTGTATCAAGGTCGATAAAGCCTATAACTTCTCCGCCCTTAAACAGCATGTTGCCAACCTTCGCATCACCATGGATCACTCCTCCTTCCGGAACAGTGATACTTAACATGCTTTCTATATTATTTAAGATAAACCGATCAATTTCTTCGATACGCTCCATCACGGATGAATCCTGCATACGATATTTATCGTAATGATAAGTAAGGTCGTGAAGATGTGCCGTTGATCCTATGGTTTTTATATCCGTGCATTCCCTAAGGACCTTATGAAGCTTT
Source organism: Lachnospiraceae bacterium (assembly GCA_024694965.1). GTDB lineage: Bacteria > Bacillota > Clostridia > Lachnospirales > Lachnospiraceae > UBA2868. The sequence continues at coordinate 4,176 of JAILJC010000125.1, read as the reverse complement.
CCAAGGCCCTTTCCGATGCTGTATGTGTTTTCGCATGCACCATGCTGATCATCAGACGGGATATACCTGTAAAGCCTCCAAATATTCCCGTCACTGTCCTTATGGAAGAATCGCCCCTCCCGGTCTTTAATCCAATCGGGACAGTACCACTCCCCGGGGTTTTTATAAAGCTTCTCACATGCCGCCCTGTACTTAAGGTAGTTATGCTCAAGCTCATCAAGATAATTTGAATAAAGCCTGTTATTCATGCACTGCAGGACGTAAAGTTCACGCCCTTTTACAAGCACGCTGCTGTTGATATGCCCGTCCTCAAGCACTTCAACCGCTTCAATCCTGTCATAAATAAATGCTTTCAGGACATTTAGTATCTTCATAATCAACTGTTTACCTTTTCAATATCAGATATAATCAAAAATCCCCTGTATAGCATCCGTGATATTAATTATATCCGGCATATAAATCCTGTCTGTTTTAGTGTAATGTCGTACATTCAAATCCAACAAAGCCAGCTTTTCGCAATGAACATATCCTTTAGTTTTATCCGCACAAACATATATGTGAAGAGCTTCCGGTTCACCCTTTTCATAGACAGGACATGCGATTATTTCTCCGGTTTGATTAAAAAAATCCTTACTTACTACCAAAACAGGTCGATTTATACAATCAACCTTTAATATATCTCCCTGATTTATTTCTTCTCTGATCACCATATTTCTCTTCCTACCGGCTCTCCCCAGTCAAATTCCCCATCAAGATTTAACCTTCCTCCAAATTCCGCAGCTCGCTCCTCAAGAGTCTTGTGCCTGAAAGGTTTTACAAGTATTATCATGCCATTGGAAACCTTTACATCCAGTACATCGTTTACTGCAACTGCCGCCTCTTTTAATACTTCCTTTGGTATCCTTATACCCTGGCTATTGCCCCACGTTTTGACTTGTGCCTGCATAATCGTCACCTCCGTATATACATTGTATATCCGCCAGGATCATTAGTCAAGTAATCGAGTAGGAGGAAAGTAAATAGTACAAAACATCCCCGTAAAAAAATATGACCTTCAAACCGGAATCATTAAATCGGTTTGTATAGTATATGGATTTCTCATTTCCTTCAGGGACTTGAAGTTCTATAAATCTATCCCCGGACGATTCTTTTGATGCCTGTAATTCTCTGAGCCTGTTAGACCAATAATTCAGGGTAGAAACCGGAATGTCATTATTTTGGCAATAACAGGTTTTGTTAAGGCCACTTTGATTAAAATCCTCTAAAACCATTTCCCAGTATTCAATCCGTTCCTCTTTAGTCATTTCCTCACTTGTGCCCATAAAAATCCTCCTTGCGTTTTTCTTTTAGGATAGCGCAAAGAGGAAAAATGATGAACGGGGATGTTTTGTACTATTTACGGCGAAGTGAGGTCGCCTGATAAGAATCAAATATTATCAAATAAGCCGTCTGCAATGCTCCTATACTATAACACAGGAAGAATCACTCGACAGCGGTTTATATGCTAGTTTTTCAACTTTGTGAAAACCCGACAATGGTTATTGCGTTTGAGATATGTGAAAATCTGAGGTTTTTGTGCAATGTCACGAACGTCACACAGGGGTGGCAGGGGGACGGTTCTTTTGCCAGACAAAAATCGCATGGCAAAAGAACCGTCCACGTGCCAGAAAATACAATCCTGCTCAACCCGGCTGCATACGCAGGCGGGCAATCTCGGCCTCAAGTTCCAGAATACGGGCATTTGCATCATCAAGCTTCGCTTCAGCATCATCCGCACGTTTCTTCTCACGTTCGGTATTTTGGCGCTCTTCGGTACGGCCTTCGGCCCTTAGGAATTCCCGTTCCTCTTCTCGTATTAGTTCTTCCCGGCGTTCAAATGTCATGTCTATCGTCATAGTCTTTAACACCTCCGCCCTCTCAGTTAACAGGTAAGGATAATTCATCATACACTTTTTGAACGACCTCAGGGGGATAGCCGCAAAAATCAACTATCTCATCAACCGTTTTACCCCTTCGCAGCATATCTTCTATCCGTTCAGTGTTGGCAAGCTTTATGCCTTCTTTTCTTCCTTCTTCTCTTCCCTTTTCCATCCCTTCTTCAACGCCTTCATCCCTTGCGTCCTGCAGCAATACCCATTCCTTCATATATTGAGTCCTCCATATAGCATTTGTTCTACCCTTAACTACAGCGGCATCAATCCTTTTGGTAAGGTCATCCCCTGCGTATCCGTTCTCCACATAATCATACAGTTTACGCAGGCCGTCCGGAATATCCTCACCCTTATAACAGCAGTTATAAAAAACCTTCAATGACCCGTCATTCAGAGTCACTTCAGCCTTTTCATCGCATCTCTCCCTGAATGTATATCTCGGTAATCCATGTCCAAACGGATCAAAGGTACAGATAAACATCACGTTGCTTTCCGGAAGCCTTTTATAAGAATTACCTTTGTCCATATAGTCGATGTCTATCGCGCCCTGATAATACCTGCTCCGCTTAGGTAATTGATGATCTTCCACCTTTTTGTGGCCCAGGTTTTCCATTTCGGTATCATATACCGTTCCCTCGGAATCCTCATTATACACGTCAAGTCTTATCGGCTTTCCGTCCACCGTATAACGGAACTCCCGCTGTGTCTGAACTTCAGTGAGCTCGCCTATCCGGCGGCCCAGCAGTCGCTCCAGTACCTCCCTGCAAAGCCCCGGATCCTCCATGATCTTTCCGAACATGAAGTCATCCCTGAACCGCAGTTCATCAAAACTCCTCATTTTTCTCTGTTCACTCATATGATTCCTCCTTTGTGTTTGATTTCGGCAGGAAATGAGTGTTGAGAAAAACTTATATTGTCTTTCATATTCCTGCCTATAAAATATTGGGTTTATAAGCAAGAATTCATGAAACGACTCAGAAACGTCTTAAGATGACTGTATTGCCTGTCTTATGTGAAAATACCTGCTTACAAGGTTATAGTAGCATATGTGGTAGGAAATGTCATTAAAAAATCCTTGGCTGCTTTCAGCCTAGGATTTAACTGAGCATATAAACGGGGAACCCACCGGATATGCTCCGGCGGGTTCCCCGTTTTGTAGCCTATCAGTCCGTTTGGAGTTCCCTCCTACGGCTGTGTAAATCTTTTTGTGTTTTTACAGGTTTTCTCCTGTGCCATTTGATTACTTAGAACCCATGGGCTTGGGCAGGATCTTAACCTTGAAGGTCTTGGTACCTGAGAAGGTTCCCCTCTCGGTTGTTGTACCGGTACCCTTGATGGTTACGATCATGTTACCCTTGTTAACGTTCTTGCTGTATCCGACTACTTCGAAGTCCTCACCGTATACAAGTTCTGCCTTTTTAACCTTAACCGAGATGCTTACCCAGTCTTCATCAGTAAGCTCAATAGGCTCACCTGTGTAGGTCTTAGTGATCTTCTTAGCATTGATCGAAGCCTTGCCAATGTTCGTTGCAACCTTGAAGGTCTCTTCTGCCGTTTCACCTGTAAGGTTTGCATCCTTTGCAACTACCTTAAGGGTTACGTCCGAACCTGCTGAAAGCTTACCGCTTGCATCTGTACTTACGGTGTACATCTTAGCAGGGATAACACCGTTATCAGGATCAAGGACTGTAACTTTGATCTTATCAGCCTTAGCTCCTTCGTATACCTCTGCACCATCAAACTTGCATGATGCAAGGTCTAACGGAGTTACACTGAAGGTCTTCGTGAAGTTCTTTGTAAAGTTGCCCTTACCTGTAATCTTGCATGTACCCGTACCATTCTTAACCTTGCACTTAACTGTGTAATCCTGGCCTTCGATAAGGTCGTTGCCGTTGAATGTAAGCTGGATATCAGGCCTTGCGCCTGCTGCTCTCCACTCTGCACTTTCTGCGATAGTTCCCTGAAGCGCACCATCATCTGTAATACCGCCAGAGATATTATAAGCTGTGATCTTGAAGGTCTTCTTCTTGGTCTTCTTATCCTTACCTGTTACGGCTACGGTAGCAGTACCCTTCTTAACATTGTTGGATACTACTATTACAAGTTCCTTGCTGTCAGCATTTGAGTACTTGCCGTCTCCGTCGTGGGTAAATGCCAAAGTACTGCCATCCTTAAGAACTACATTAATTGTCTCAGGATACAGAGGCTCTCCTGTGTAGGTCATAGGAGCGATCTTATCGATCTT
>JAILJC010000113.1 GCA_024694965.1 Lachnospiraceae bacterium | reverse complement strand
ACCGAGAATTACGGTCTGTTCCACGGTACATGTGAGGGGCAGTGCAGCTGGGCTGATTTTACAAAAAAGATATTTGAGCTTGCGGGCAAGGCAACCGAGGTCATTCCGGTGACCAGCGAACAGTATAAGGAGATGAACCCTCAGTCGGCAGACAGGCCCAAGTTTTCGGTGCTTGAGAACTATATGTTTAAGCTTACCACCGATCACATGTATGCGGACTGGGAGAAGGCGATAAGCGAGTATATCGTCAATTATCTGTAACGGACGGACATATGCAGTACATTACCGATTTATTACATAACAGGATGCTCATTTCGGCGGTTCTTGGCTGGGCGATAGCCCAGGTGGTCAAGACGGTCATCGATCTTGCACTTAATAAGAAGATCAATTTTGAGCGGCTTGTAGGTTCAGGCGGTATGCCAAGCTGCCATTCCGCTACCGTGTGCGCCCTGTGCGTCGCGGCCGGATTCGAGCAGGGACTTGATTCTGCCGCATTTGCAATATCAACTATACTGGCGATCATCGTTATGTACGATGCCAGGGGCGTCAGGCGCGAGACGGGAAACCAGGCCGAGATAATAAACCAGATGATGGATTTCTTCAGGCTTCCCGAGAACGGCGAGTTCGGGGTCCAGTTTGACCAGGAGAAGCTTAAGGTCCTCATCGGACATACACCGCTGCAGGTTATCTGCGGCGCAATATTGGGGATAATCATAGGCATTATTTCCGTGAATGTACTTCCATAAAAAGGCAATACAATAACAAGGAGAATACCATGAGAAACGTAGCTTTAATAACAGGTATCACAGGACAGGACGGATCATATCTTGCGGAGCTTCTGCTCGAGAAGGGATATGAGGTACACGGTATCATCCGCCGTCATTCAAGCATCAGCACGGACAGGATCGACCACCTTTATTACGACAGGGAGATCCGTGACAAGACGATGTTTTTACATCACGGTGACCTTACCGATTCCAGTAACTTAAACAGGCTGATCGAGCAGATCCAGCCCACGGAGATATATAACCTTGCGGCACAGTCACACGTTGCCGTTTCGTTTGAGGTACCTGAGTATACAGCGGAAACAACCGGTATCGGTACCTTAAGGCTCCTTGATGCGATAAAGAAATCGGGTGTTAAGACAAGGTTCTACCAGGCATCAACTTCGGAACTTTTCGGAGGTATTCCCGATACTGCACCGCAGTCCGAGAAGACTCCGTTTTATCCCAAGAGCCCGTACGGTGCGGCAAAGCTGTATGCGTACTGGATAACCGTAAATTACAGGGAGGCATACAACCTGTTTGCATGCAACGGTATTTTGTTTAACCATGAATCACCGCGCCGCGGCGAGACATTTGTTACAAGAAAGATCACCCGTGCGGTTGCTTCCATCATGGCGGACGAGCGCGAAAAGCTCTCACTCGGTAACCTTGATGCCAAGCGTGACTGGGGATTTGCGGGCGATTACGTTGAAGGAATGTGGAGGATACTCCAGCAGGATAAGCCGGGCGATTACGTGCTTGCGACCAATGAGACCCATACCGTAAGGGAATTCGTTGAGCTTGCCTTTAAGGAAGTCGGTATCGACATCGAGTGGAAGGGCAAGGGAGTGAGTGAGAAGGGTTACGATGCCAAGACGGGCCGCCTGCTCGTTGACGTTAATCCAAGGTACTTCAGGCCCGCAGAGGTTGAGCTTTTGTGGGGTGACTGTTCCAAGGCCGAGAAGGAACTCGGATGGAAGCGCAAGGTTGACTTTAAGGGACTGGTTTCAATGATGGTTGATTCCGACATGAAGGCTATCGCCGGAGTGAGTGCCGAAGATTACAGGAACGGAGTAAGGGTCGCAGCGGATCCGGCGGATAAGAAATGATGGAGAAAAACGCTAAGATATACGTGGCGGGACACCGCGGCATGGTTGGCTCCGCTATCGTAAGGGAACTTGAAAGACAGGGCTATACAAACATAATCACAAGGACGCACAGTGAGCTTGACCTGTGCAGGCAGGACGATGTCGAGGAGTTTTTTAAGGCGGAGAAGCCTGAGTATGTGTTCCTTGCGGCGGCCAAGGTTGGCGGTATCGTGGCCAACAGCGAGGCGCTGGCCGACTTTATGTATTATAACATGATACTTGAGATGAACGTCATCCACAGCGCCTTTGAGAATGATTGTAAAAAGCTTGAGTTTCTTGGGTCATCGTGCATCTATCCGCGCATGGCGCCGCAGCCGATGCCGGAAAGCTGCCTGCTGACTTCGGAGCTTGAGAAAACAAATGAAGCCTATGCACTTGCAAAGATATCGGGGCTTAAGTACTGCGAGTTCTTAAACAGGCAGTACGGTACCGATTACATAAGCGTTATGCCGACGAACCTTTACGGACCGAACGACAATTACCACCCGACGCATTCGCATGTGCTGCCGGCACTTATAAGGCGGTTCCACGAGGCGAAGGAACAGGGCCTGCCCTATGTTACCTGCTGGGGCGACGGAAGCCCGTTAAGGGAATTCCTGTATGTTGACGACCTTGCTAACCTGTGCGTTTTCCTGATGAATAACTACAGCGGGAACGAGACCGTGAACGCGGGAACCGGCAAGGAACTGACCATTAAGGAACTTACCGAGCTTACGGCCAGGGTGATCGGTTACACCGGTGAGATCCGCTGGGACACAAGCAAGCCGAACGGAACGCCGCGTAAGCTTCTTGACGTATCAAAGGCGACGGCGCTCGGATGGACATACAAGACCGAGCTTGAGGATGGAATAAGGCTTGCTTACGAAGATTTCTTAAACAACCCGATGCGGGCGGAAAGATAGGATGTCCGTGATCCTCACAATAGATTTTGGGGCTGTGTGAATGAAGGACTTACTGGGATCCATCATAAATGCATATGAAAACTACCGTGGGACGGGAAAGCTGCTTGCGCTGTTTCTCGTCTCCGTTCTTATTATCTGCCTTTATAATTCCGGGCACAGCGACAAAAAGGTAAATCCCGCCTGGTTCATCTTATGTCCCGTTGCGGGCATCGCTTATGCGTTTACCCTCGTTTACGAAACATATATCGAAAAACAGGAAAAGTCAGTCTTTCGGGCACTTGGCTGTCTGTTTGTTTTCTTAGCGCTTGCACTGTCGGGACGTTTGACTTTTGCGGTTGCGGGAAATCCGGGCGTTTTATCCGTCGTGCTCACGGTTTTGTTTCTTGTGATATACGGGATACTTGCCTGCCGATTGTTTTCGGAAAAAAAGTCAAGGATATTTATGATCCTGTGCATCCTGGCACTGGCACTTTTTTCCTATCAGTCGGATGCGCTGCTTCCGGTGACGATGTTCGGTCACATGACTCTGCTGCCGTCCCTTATCGTGCACGGACTGCTGCCGTTTATACTGTGGTTCGCGGCGGGAAGCTGCGGGATTTATTTAAAGGATACGGCCGATGCCGGCGGAACCTATGAAGACGATTACTACCTGTGGGAGGAAGAGGATATGAAGAATCACAAGTTTATAAATGCAAGGACGGTTGCCGCTGCGCTGCTTGTCGTGGTGATCATGCTGATCGCCTCGGTTTTTGTCATGAACCGTAAGATAAACAGCTTATATGAGACGACCGTGAACCTTCAGCAGCAGGTTAACGAATTGCAGAACAGCGGGAATAATTAAATGCTTATTGTCTTACTTGGTGTCATTTGCAATTTCATAATCTATCTTGCATTCGGCTCGCTTATCATCATGCCCTTTAAAAAGAGGCGTGAGGGAGCTGCGTGTCCCCTTATGCTTTCCGTTGTCACGGGCTTCTTTTTCTACTACTTTGTTTTCTTCTTTGTATGCGTGCCGCCTATGCAGTATTACCGGCCGCTTTCGATGCTGACCGGTATCTGGGTGCCCGTTGTTGCCGTTTTGGTCTTACTGTCGGCCGTGCTTAACGGAAAGCAGTGGATTAAGTGGTTTAAGAGTGCACTTGCGTATATCGGGCGTAATCCCGCGGTGACGGTATTGATGGCGCTGCTTTTGATGATACAGGTTGTTCTGGTCTCCTACACTTACAACTTCACACTTGATGCCGCGTATTATGTTGCAAACGTCGCTACATCGGTGGAGACGAATATGATGAACGTGTATGATCCGTTCACCGGTGCATGGCAGGATCATTACGAGATGAGGTATTTCTTTGCGACCTATTCAATGCAGGATTCGGTGGTATGCCAGCTTACCGGGATCCCCGCTCTTATCTGGACAAAATCCGTGATGGCGATAACGATAATCCTGTTAACAAACATGGTATATATAATGATCGCGAGGGAGCTGATTGTTTATAAGAACGGTAGGAAAGCCGGCGTGGATGCGGATGCCGACGATCGTAAAAACGGCGTGGGCGTGGCTTCAGACGATAGAAAAGAGATCATGGGAAATCCCGAACTTGCGACCGTCATCATGGCAGCGATCATGTTCGTGGTCAACCTTACGTTCATCACGATATATACATCCTCACTGTTTCTGATGACAAGGACATACGAGGGTAAGGCGATCGTCGGAAACCTGGCGGTCATGACTCTTTTTTATCTGTTCATAAGGATGAACGACGAAAGCATTAATGTGCGGCCGTGGCTTATCACGTTCATCGTATGCTTCGGCGCCGCCACGATATCTTCATCGGCGAACATGCTCCTTCCCGTGGAACTTACGGTGCTGTTCATCCCGATGATCGTAAGAAAGAAAAAATGGAACATGCTCCTTAAATATGCGGCATGTGTTGTACCCGGCATTGTATTCTCGCTGGTATTCGTGCTGTATGTGAAAGGGTATTTTGTATTATATACTTTCCCAAAATAAGGACATCAGATGCAAAGTTTAAACGTAGCCCAAAACGGAATATGGTACCTTAGGGAATGCCTGCAGTATTACACGGGGGCGTGCGCGTATTTTGTGCTTTATGCCGCAGCGCTTGTTTATGTGTGCGTAAAAGGCAGCAGGCGTGAAAAAGAGATATTCATACCCTGTTCGGTATTCCTGTTAGTGACTGTTTATAATCCGGTATCACCGGTGCTGCTTGACAGGTTCTTTGACGTAAACAGCGAGTATTACCGCTTCTTCTGGCTGCTCCCTGTTATCGTACTGATACCCTACCTGGCGGCGAAACTTATCATGACGCGAACCGATGCGGGGCAGCGCATTGTCGTATCTGTCCTTATAGCCGCGATCCTGCTTTCGTCAGGTAAGTTTGTGTACGCGGACGGAATAAAGCTTGCACAGAACATCTACAAGATGCCGCCGGAGCTTATGGAGGTTTCGCGCCTCATACACGAGGATTCCGATGTCGAATATCCCAAGGCCTTCCTTGAGTATGAATACAACATGCAGATGCGTCAGTACGATCCCAAGATGCAGCTTACGATCGACAGGGAGGACTATCTGTATGTGATAACAAATGAGTATACGGACGAAATGCTGAATGACGAAACGCATCCGCAGTACAGGCTTTTGGCGGAACTTATCAAGCTCCGGGATGTTGATATGGATGCATTCGTTGATGCGCTCGAAACGTCAAAGACCGAGTATGTTGTCCTTATAAAGGATCATCCGCGCATCGGATATCTTGAAGAAGCCGGGCTTACAAAAGTGGCCGAAACCGAGGGCCACGTGATCTACAAATACGATGTTAAGGAACCGTATATCTTTGAACTTGTGGACTACAGTGTCGTTTACTGACCGTGCTTTTTAGAAGCATTGATAAGCGGTCAAAAGAGGGACCATGAAACTTACAGTTTTCACTCCAACCTACAACCGGGCGCAGCTTTTAAAGCGTGCATATGAAAGCCTTAAGAATCAGACCTGCAGGGACTTTTGCTGGCTCATAGTAGATGACGGCTCGACGGATGATACGAAGGCCGTTGTGGATGACTTTGCCCGTGAGGGCGTGATCCCCGTTGAATATTATTATGTTGAAAACGGCGGTAAGATGAGGGCGCATAACAGGGGCGTCGAGCATTGCAGTACGGAGTGGTTTTTATGCCTTGATTCCGATGACATGCTCACAAAGGATGCGGTTGAGAGCATTCTCGGACTGATCGATCCTGCATCGGAAGGAAAGCAGGAAGGACGGCAGGAAGGACGGCAGGAAGGACAGGAAGATAGCACGGCTGCGGCACACGACGGAAGGATCGCGGGCATCATCGCGCATAAAGGAAGCAGCGAGACCACACTCCTTCACGGCGTTGATTTCCCCGAAAACGTAAGGCGGACGACTCTTTATAACCTGTATCTTAAGGGCTTTAAGGGCGAGACCACTCTGGTATTTAAAACGGATGTTTTAAAGAAATATCCATTCCCCGAGATAGAGGGCGAAAAATATGTACCTGAGGACTACATTTATGATAAAATAGATGCGGAGTATGAATACTTAGTGCTTGACAGGATACTGACCGTGTGCGAGCTGATATCCGAGGGGTATACGGATTCCGTAAGGAAGCTTAAGGAGGGTAATAAGCAGGCGTGGTACCTGTATTATGAGCAGCGTGCCAGGATAACGCCGATGTCGGTACTTAAGCTTAAATATCTTTCTTTCTACAGGCTGTATGCAGGGATGACTTCCCATGCTCTTAATGAGAGCGGCATACCGGGCTGGCAGAAGCTCCTCGGGATCCCCGGCGAACTGTTCCTTAAGATAAGCGGACGTATGTAGGACAACGGGCAGCGGCCGGACCGGAATAAGGGATCAAATATGCAGAAGCTTCAGATGCGTAAGCGAATATATAACCTAATAATGGCATTTCTTATAGTGGTGCTTGAAACCGCGGTGGTAAGCTATGTGTGGGTGGTTTATTACAATACGGAACTGCCCAAGGCCTATTATTTTTGGGGCCATGTGTTCATTTCCGCGGTTTATCTTTGCGTTCTCCTGTTTGCGTCGCTTATGTACGGCGGACTAAAGATCGGTTCGTACAGGATGCTTGAGCTTCTGTTCTCGCAGGTGATCGCCACTTCCCTTACGGATATACTGTTTTATGCGATGGTATGTATGCTCGCATATCATTTTCCTACACCCGTGCCGCTCATCGTGGGACTGATCGTTCAGTGCGTGCTCATCGGTGCGTGGATCTTCCTTGCAACAAATGTATACAGGGGGCTGTTCCCGCCGCTTGACGTTCTTCTTATCTACGACGGTACGCACAAAGACCTGTTCGTTGAAAAGGTAAAGACAAGGCGCCATCAGTTTACTATCACTGAGACTGTGCATGTTAGCGATGATTTCGAAGATATGTTTAAAAAGATAGACGGACATGAAGCCGTGATGCTGTGGGACCTTGAAACCTCGGCCCGCAACAGGCTCCACAAGTACTGCTACGAGAAATCAAAGGAGACGTATGTTTCGCCGAAGATCGTGGATATCGTACTTCGCGGGGCCGCAACCCTTCACTTTTTTGATACGCCGCTCATGCTCACCAAAAGCTCGCCGCTTGAGTTTGAGCATATGGTTATAAAAAGGCTTTTTGATATCCTGTTTGCACTTTTCCTTACCGTGCTTTTGTCGCCGTTTATGCTGATAACAGCGCTGTGCATCAAGCTTTACGACCGCGGCCCGGTGCTTTACAAACAGACAAGATGCACGATCGGAAACAGGGAGTTTCTGATATACAAGTTCAGGAGCATGGTAGTTGAGGCAGAATCAGACGGCGTGGCACGTCTTGCAAGCCGTAACGACGACAGGATAACCCCGGTCGGCCGTGTGATCAGGAAGATAAGGTTTGATGAGCTGCCGCAGCTGTTTAACGTGCTTAAGGGCGATATGTCATTTGTGGGACCGCGTCCCGAGCGCCCTGAGATAATAGAGCAGTACAAAAAGGTGATGCCCGAGTTTACTTACAGGACAAAGGTCAAGGCCGGGCTTACCGGATATGCGCAGGTGTACGGTAAATACAACACTCTGCCGTATGATAAGTTAAAGCTCGATCTTTTCTATATCGAGAACTTCTCGGTATGGCTTGATCTGAGGCTTATAATCCTGACTCTCAAGACGATATTCATGCCCGAGAGTACGGAAGGTATTGTGGATGGGAATGTAACGGCACTGCTTACTCCGCCTGAAGGGTCGGAGGAGCCCGCCGGATCAGAGGGTGCAAGGGCACCTGAGGGGGATAACAATGAGTAAGGGGATGGTAAGCATTATCGTGCCGGTATATAACGCCGGCAACTGGATCGAAGACACGGTGCTTTCGGTGAAAAGCCAGACCTACACCGACTGGGAACTTATCCTTGTCGATGATAAGTCAACCGACAATTCGCTTGAACTTATGGAACACCTTGATGATAAGAGGATAAAGGTGATCGCATTCCCGCAGAATAAGGGCGCATCCTATGCGCGTAACCGCGGCGTTGAAGAGGCCTTGGGGAGGTACATCTGCTTTATCGATGCGGATGATTTATGGTCGCCCGACAAGCTTGAAAAACAGCTTAAGTTCACGGAGGAAAATGATGCCGAATTTTCGTTTACGGGTTATGAATTTGCCGATGCGAGCGGAGTCGGGGTTCAGAAGATAGTACGCGTGCCGGCAACCATCACATACAGGCAGGCGCTTAAGAACACCACCATTTTTACGAGCACGGTGATGTTTGATATGGAAAAGCTTGAGAAGGAAGATATCATGATGCCGCATGTACCCAGCGAGGATACTGCAACATGGTGGAAGGTGTTAAAGAAGGTACACAAGGCTTACGGCCTCGATGAGGCACTGACTCTTTACAGGCGCAGCACCAACACCCTCTCATCAAACAAGATGACCGCGATACAGAGGATATGGAACCTGTACAGGAACGTTGAAAAGTTAAACCCCGTATACAGCGCTTACTGCTTCGTATTCTGGGCAATAAGGGCCCTTATCAGGAGAATATGATATGAAGCTTGAAGTACTGCTGTCAGCCATGTTCCTTGATAACGAGGATTATATAGATACGCTTAACATCACTTCCGATGCCGTAGTGATAAACCAGTGCGACAGGGAGGAAAGGCGTGAACTTACCCGCGATGTTAAGGACGGCACCGCACAGCATGTAACGTATATAGAATCAACCGGGCGGGGCCTTAGCGTAAGCCGCAACATGGCACTTAAGGAAGCAAGGGGCGACATATGCATTCTCTGTGACAATGATGTTGAGTATCTGCCCGATTATGAGAAAAGGATCACGGATGCGTTTTCAAGGCATCCCGATGCCGATCTCATAGTTTTTTATATTAAGCGAAAGGAAAAACCGGTGCCGAACTATCCGAAGGTTAAAAGGATGGGATATCTGTCGGTGCTTAAGATATTTTCTCCGGAGATAGCTTTCAGGCGTGAGAGCATCGATGATATAAAGTTTGACGAACGCTTCGGCGCGGGTTCGGGGCGCTACCTAATGGGCGAGGAAAACATCTTCCTTTATGACTGTCTTAAAAAGGGACTTAAGATATATTATGAGCCCGTTATGATAGCAAGCTTAAGGGAGGAAGAATCAACCTGGTTTAAGGGATATGATGAAACGTTCTTTGTTTCGAGGGGAGCAAATTACGCGGCCATGTCAAAGGCCGGTTCTTTAGTGCTCATACTTCAGTTTGCACTCAGGAAACGAAGCCTTTATAAGGACACGTTAAGCATGGGCGCGGCTCTTAAATACATGTTCACGGGAAGAAAGGAATTTATCGGGGACAAGGGGTCATGAGGGTTTTTGTAGTAGGTGATTACAGGACGGGTACGGGACCCGCAAACGTAACAAAAGAATATCTGTTAAGGTTTCCGAGGGATACAAGGCGGCTTATTTTTTCGTCAAAGCTCTTAAGGGCTTTTGAGATAATATTCAAGGTACCCGTAAGCAGCGTTTTACTTATCTCGGGATACTCAAAACAGAACCTGCTGGCTCTTAAGTGGGCAAGGGTATGGCACAGGCCGTGTGCGTATCTCATGCATGGCTGCGTGGAACATGAAAATGCAATAAATGAATGCCCTGACGAGACCATGAGCGGGGTCGAACGCAAAACGATGGAGCTTAGCACTGCGATCTTTGCGGTATCGAGGCATTTTGCGGCATGGCTTAAGTTGAATTATCCCGAATATTCCGACAAGATAAGCCCTATGATAAACGGCGTGGATACGGGACGGATTTATGAGGCACAGGATCACGATGACGGGGTTAGGGACCAGCATATGATCTTTACCGTCGGGGGAGGTATGCCGAGGAAGAAGATAAAGCATATCTGCGAAGCGGTTAAGGTGTTAAACGATAAAGCAGGGTCTGACGTATACAGGCTCGTTGTCATAGGCGATACAGGCAAGGATGATGATGAGATAAATTCATATCCGTTTGTTGAAAACCTTGGGTTGGTTGATTCTGCGGAAGCGGGCAGGCTTTATGATGAGGCGGGGCTGTTTATCCAGAACAGCTGCTTTGAGACATTCGGACTTGCGCCGATGGAAGCACTGGTGCACGGATGCAGCATACTGGTTTCAAAGGAAGTAGGAGCGCTTGAGCTTTTTGAAGGCCTTGAGGATGCGGACATCATCCGCAACTGGTATGACAAAGCAGAGATAGCATTCAAGGCGGAGAAGTTGCTCAATAAGGGAAATGCCAAAAGGCTTATAATGAGTTTTGATAAGGAGTCCTCCTCATGGGAAGCAAGGACAATGCAGCTGTGGGAGAATTTAATAACGCTTACGGAGGAAGCAAGAGACAGGAGGCGGTAAATATTGCGGTCCTCCTTGTCATGTTTATCATATATGCGCTTACGTTTACGGTCGCGAAGTTCTATGATATGACCTATCCTTATGCGGGTGTGATCAATTTCTGTTTTCTGGCCGTGCTTTTGTTTAATAACGTAAACATCATTTCATTGCTTAAGAGCAGGGATAAGGAGTTTATCATCCTTGCGGCTGTCGTATTTATAACCGGGCTTAACCTTATTGTGCTGGGCTCGGGAAAGGGAGCCTTTTTTGTGGCTGCCAATTTTCTTGTCATATGGTATCTGTCCGATAAGTTGTACATAAGCAGCCGATACCTTAAGATATTTGCCGGGCTGTATATGGCATTTCTTGTTTTTTATCTTTTTATCGCGTATCCGCGGCTGTTTACCACGTGGGACCAGTACAAATACAATACGAACACTGCGGCAACCTTTACCGTTTATACTCTGCTGTGCGCATTCGTGCTGCTTGAGATGTTTTATGATAAGTCGCCGGTTGTCGGCCTGCTCATGGTGATCCTGCTGCTAAAGGGTTTCCAGCTGTCGCTGTGGCACAGGGCCAGGGGAGCATTTATCATGCTCATCATGTTCATGTTCTTCCGTTATGTGATTCCGAAAAAATGGTGGGGGAAAAAGCCGTTTTACGTGATCCTTATCCTGCTTGCGACCTTCGGCTCGCTTGTTTTTGTCGGGATGTATGTCGCCGTCGGTGCCACCGGTGCGAATTTCAAGATGCCGTTTTTCTATAAGGAGGTATTTTCCGGAAGGGATAAGATATGGCTTGAGTTTTTTTCAAGGCTTACCGAGACACCGCTTAAGCTTTTAACCGGCATAGGAACAAACTGGCAGCTTGAATCATTCTTCGAGTTTAATGTCCACAACGCCATGTATAATTTCCTTGTCATACACGGCATCATCGTGTTTGCGGGTATATTGTATTTTATTTTCAAACGGCTTCAGGGATTTTACTCAGGAATCATTAAAAACAGGGTCGCGCTGTGTGCTATGTGCGCCCTCATGGCGGTGTTCTTTGAGTCGTACTTCGATGTCGACCTTATCTGGGCTGACTACGCGATAAACCTGATATTCATGTTATGTATTTTAAGCAATTATGAAAAACAAAGAGAATTCAAAATATAAATATTTCACAGGCAACCTTGCCCTGTTTACGATCAGTAACTTCGTATCGAAAATACTGGTCTTCCTTCTCGTCCCCTTTTATACCAATGTACTCTCGACCGCCGATTACGGTATAGCGGATGTGATGCAGACCACGCTCCTTCTGCTTGTGCCCGCGCTTACGATAAACATGGGTGAAGCAGCACTGCGTTTCGGTATCGACAGGAGCGATAAAAGGAATGAGATATTCCGGATAGGACTTAAATTCGTGCTGATCGCATGTGCTTCTGTTGCGGCATGCTGCGGTATCGGATATGCACTTGTAAAACCCGAGATAAAGTGGTATCTTTTCCTCTTCATCTTCCTGTTTTTGACCAACTGTTTATATGAATATCTCATACTGTTTTTCCAGGGCTGTGAGAAGGTTAAGATCGTTGTGTGCGGCAGCGTGTTTTCAACGGTTGTGCTGCTTGTAAGCAATATCATTTTCCTGCTAGTCATAAAGATAGGGCTTAACGGATATCTGCTTTCCCAGATGCTTGCCTTTTCACTTGCATCCATCCTTATGCTGATCCTTGGACGCAAGTTTATGCCGGATGTGGTTTGTATCCCGGGAAAGAAAAAGCGTCAGGAAAATAAAGATAAGGAATTTGAAAAAGAGCTCGTATCCTACGGCATCCCGATGATCGCCTACTCAACCGGAAGCTGGATAAACAATGCTGCCGACAGGTATCTGGTCTCATTCATAAAAGGAGTAGCGGTAAACGGAGTGTACGGCGTGGCTTATAAGATCCCCGCGATACTTACGGTATTCCAGCGTATATTTGCGCAGGCCTGGCAGATGTCCGCGACCAAGAGCTACAAGGACGATAACAGCAAGGAATTCTTTTCCTCCATGTATACGTTTTACAATACGTTCATGGTAGTCGGCTGCGGCTTCCTTATCCTGATCGTACGTCTTCTTGCATTCTTTATGTTTAAGAAGGATTTTTACGAAGCCTGGCGGTTCGTTCCTCCGCTTCTTATATCGGTTGTGTTCGGCGCCCTTACAGGTTTCTTGGGATCCATCTGCCTTGCTTACAAGGATTCAAAGGCAATGGGATTTGCGACGGGTGTGGGAGCGCTTGTAAATATAATCCTAAACATCATTCTGATCCCGAAATACGGTGCAATGGGCGCTGCCTCGGCTACAGGCGTATCATATTTCCTCATGTACTTTATGGCGTTTATTAAGATGTCGGGACATGTTAAACTTGATGTGAACCTGCCCCGCGATTATTTCGCATACATCCTGCTCATAATCGAAGCACTTTTTATGATAAACGGACGGGCGCTTGCCATGATTTACGGGGATGTGGTTTTGTTTAACATAGAGATCGAATATTACGCCGCAGGTTTCGTATTCCTGCTTATCCTGATCTCATACATAAAAGATATAATTAAGATACTAAAGAAACTTAAAAGCCTTCCCCATAAAGAGCGTGATGAGGAAGCATGATAAAGCTGGTTGAAATGGAAGCAAATGAAGTGAACAAAAAGAGAATACAGGCCGGCAGCTGGGCGGTGATACTGGGAGTGATCCTGCTTACGAACGCGGAGTGGCATTTTTATGAATGGTACGAAGCGGTCACGCCCTACGGGACGGTGATAGCAAGCATTGCGCTCATCGTTGCCCTGTTCTGCTATATGGATATAAAGGACATGCTTAAGGATCCCGCATTTTACTTAATGGCGGGAGCGGATGTCGTCGCCCTTATAAACCTGTTTCTTATAGGTTCAAACAAGGGGGCGATCCTTACCGTGGCCGATTTCCTGCTGATCCTCTATCTTGCAAACAAGATAGTACTATCGAAAAAGCAGGTCATCATAAGCATGTGTTACATCGGCTTCTTTTTCATTTACTGGACAGTTGATGTCAAGGGATACTTCAAGGGGTACAATACCAATTACGGAGGACTGGTACTTATCACAGGCTTCTTTTTCATAGTTTATGCGATCGAGTATCTTAGGGATCATCTTTTTAATACAAAGGGTATCAAAAAAGCCAAATGGTTAATTGTTCTTACCGTTTTCTTTTTTGCCTGGGGATACAACATAATCGCATGGTACAGAAGCCGCTGTGCGCTCCTCGGACTTGTTGCGTTTGCGGTGCTTATCCTGATACCTTTAAAGGTGTGGAAAAACAAGGTGTTTTACACGGTACTTACAGCAGTGACTACAATAGGCTCCGTGATCTTTAGCCTTATCTATGTATGGCTGGGTTACATGAAGGATGAATTCAGGATAAGGATATTTTATAAGGACCTGATCTCCGGCCGTGAGGAGATATGGTCGGAGCTGTGGGGCGCATTTATAAAACAGCCCATTACCGGAATAGGGTCATCCTATCAGATGCAGCTTGACTGGCTCGGAGGCATGTTCGAAGTCCACAACGGACTTCTTGATATACTGATAGTTCACGGTATCGCGGTATTTTGTGCTGCCATAGTATTCATAATAAAACGGTTTCTTGAACTGCAAGATGCAGCTTCGCAGAGTCATCTTAACAAATGTGCCGCGGCGGGCCTGTTTGCCATGATGATGCCTGCGTTTATGGAAAATTATTTCATTGTTCCGCCGTATTCCCTTATAATGCTTATCCTCATCGGAGTGATAAGATTTAAGGGCGAAGGATCAAAGAAGGATCATGCATCGGAAGTGGTAGTCGGAGGACAGTCATAGATGATAAAAGGTATGACGGGACAGGTGCTTAAGATCGCATCCGTGGTCTGCCTGGCGGCCGGTATCATGATAAGTCATCCCGAACCTGTAAAGGCGGGAGATAACGTACCGGCTGAAAATGTCAGCAGCAATGAACAGTTAAAGATCGGAGGGGGTTATGCCGTGACCGGGCAGCTTAAGGAAGCCGGGTATATGGCCAAGCTTTATAATGCCTCAAACGGGCTGCCGACTTCGGATGCAAATTACATTCTGGGTGCAGGCAACGGATATGTATATATCGGTGGCTACAGCGGCGTTATAAGGTATGACGGCAACACTTTTGAACGCTTGAGTTCATCCGACGGACTTACGAGCGCCAGGGTCATGTTTGAAGACGAAAAGGGCAGGATATGGGTCGGGACGAACGACAACGGAGTGGTAGTCCTTGATGGTTATACACGCCTGCATTATACATATGAGGACGGCCTTGCGTCTTCATCCATACGTACATTTGCCGTGGGAAGCGACGGCAATACTTACATAGGTTCAACAAGCGGTATTTCGTATGTTGATCAGCAGGGGAAGCTTCACCGCATCGATGATGACAGGATCAACAGCGAGATCATAGTCCGTATGGTATCCGATACAAACGGAAGGATTTACGGAAACACAAATGACGGTGCCGTATTTGCTATCGATGATACGAAGGTATCACAGTTTTATACGAGCGAAGAAATAGGTACCGAAACAATATCCACGATCTTTGCCGATCCCGATTCTCCCGGAATGGTATATCTTGGCACCGATGCCAATTATCTGTATTACGGCAGTTTCGGCGATGGACGCGATAAGCTTAAGCGCATAAATGTGGCTCCGGCAGACAGTATTTACTGGATAACTTCCGAGTGCGGAAGGATATGGATAACTGCGGAAAGTGTGGCAGGTTATATAGATACGAACAACCGCTTCAGGGTGCTTAACGATATCCCTATGAACAATTCCATAGATATGCTCACATCCGACTATCAGGGGAACCTGTGGCTCGCATCTTCGAGGCAGGGTGTAATGAAGGTTGTAACGAGTAATTTCCGCGACTATACGGAAGAAGCGGGACTTACTCTTGAGGCCGTGAATGCAACCTGTCTTTGTGACGGCATGCTTTATATCGGAACCGATACCGGCATGTTTATTCTGAATGAAAAGATGGAGAAGGTTGATAACATACTGACCGAATACCTTAAGGGCACGAGGATAAGGTGCATCACCAAAGACAATGACGGGAAGCTGTGGATCTCTGCATATACGAACGATCTCGGACTTGTGTGTTATTCGAAAAAGGACGGTATTAAGAATTACACGACGAAGGACGGTATGCCGGATAACAGGGCAAGAGTCATCATAATAGGTGACGACGGCTCCGTTCTTACGGGTACCAACGGCGGCCTTGCTATAATAAAGGACGGCAAGGTCATAAGGACGGTTGATAGTTCCTCGGGGATCAACAATTCCGTATTCTTAACGCTATGTGAGGCGGATGACGGAACTGTCTATGTCGGAACCGATGGTGACGGGATCTGCGTGATAGACGGCGATAAGATAAGCAGGATAGGCAGGCGGGAAGGCCTTACGAGCGATGTTATCTTAAGGATTAAAAAGGACGATAAACGGGACCTTTACTGGATCATCACTTCCAACTCTCTCCAGTACTTAAAGGACGGTGTGATAACGAATGTTGATTCTTTCCCGTATAACAATAATTACGATATCTTTACCGACGGTTCGGATAATATCTGGATACTGTCATCGATGGGTCTGTACTCGCTGAATGTTCAGGACATACTGAATAATGATGCAACAAGCTACAGGCTGTATACGCTTGCAAACGGCCTTCCGTGTGCGCCGACTGCGAATTCCTTCAGTGAACTTGATGAACAGGGCAACCTCTACATTGCCGGAAGGACAGGAGTCTGCCTGGTAAATGTGAACCATTTCTTTGATCAGGAATACAGTATAAAAACAGGGGTCAAATCGGTCATCTGCAACGATGAAAGGCTCCTGCCCGACAGTGAGGGTGTGTACACTATCCCCGCGGTTACGGGCCGTATTCAGATAGTTCCCGCTATCCTTGATTATTCGATGACCAATCCTCTTGTGCATGTATACCTTGAGGGGACAAACGAACCGGGACTGAGGTGCGAACAGAGTGAACTCATGCCCCTTGAATATACTAACTTAGGTTACGGCAATTATACCCTCCATATAAGGGTTTTGGATAAGGCAACGAGGAAGACGATCCAGGATGATACCTTCCGTATAGTAAAGACCCCGAGGCTTTCCGAATTGTTTGCCTTCAGGTTTATGTGTGCACTTCTGCTCGTGCTCTTTGCGGGCTTCATCGTATGGCGCTTCATGCGCTCCACGATAATCCGAAGGCAGTATGAGGAGATACGGCTTGCAAAGGAAGAGGCGGAACGTGCCAACAATGCAAAATCACAGTTCCTTGCAAATATGTCGCATGAGATACGCACACCCATAAACACAATACTCGGAATGAACGAAATGGCTATGAGGGAGGATGCGACCGATGTTCCGCAGGCTTATCATATGTCGATGATGCATTATGCATATGATATCCGTAACGCGTCGGAATCGCTGCTCTCGCTTATAAACGACCTGCTGGATATGTCCAAGATAGAATCGGGAAAGATGCGGCTTGTCGAGCAGGAATACGATACACAGGGTCTGCTAAGATCCATCGTTTCAATGATACGCGTACGAAGCGCGGAGAAGGACCTTACTTTCGATGTTGTCGTTGATGAAGCACTTCCGAAGCGCATGTACGGTGACATGGGAAAGATCAAGCAGGTAGTGCTCAACCTGTTAACGAATGCAGTCAAATATACCGAGCACGGAGGCTTTACGTTAAAGGTGACGGTGGAAGGCAGGGAAGGCGAAAACTGCGACCTTAAGTTCTCGGTAAAGGATACCGGTATCGGAATAAAACAGGAGGATATGGAAAGGCTGTTCACTGCATATGAGCGGCTTGATGAGGAGAAAAACAGCGGAATACAGGGAACGGGTCTCGGACTTGATATTTCCAGAAGATTTGCCGAACTTATGGGAGGAAAGCTTAGCTGCACCAGCGTTTACGGTGAGGGCTCGGAGTTTGTGCTTTCCGTTAAACAAAAGATCGTTGACGAGGAACCGCTCGGAGAATTTAAGGAACATGAAGACCATATGACAAACGGTGTTTATGTGCCTAAGTTCATTGCGCCCGATGCGCATATCCTTGTTGTTGATGACAATAAGATGAACTTAAATGTCGCAAAGGGCCTGTTAAAGCCGACTAAGATCATGGTAACGACAGCCTCAAGCGGTAAGGAATGTCTTGAAAAGATAAAGGAAACGAAGTTTGATATAATCTTCCTTGACCATATGATGCCGGGAATGGACGGTATCGAAACGATGCAGAAAATACTTGAGGAAGGCATCGATACACCGGTTTATGCACTTACCGCAAACGCCACGGCAGGTGAGGAATTCTACAGGTCAAAGGGCTTTACCGGCTACCTTTCAAAGCCGGTTGACAGTATAGCCCTTGAGGAAACGATCATGGCGCATCTGTCGAAGGAGCTTATCGGCGTTCCCGACGTTGAGGATTTTGTAAGGGAGCCGGAGGCCTTGCCGGATGAGCTTTTATGGCTTAATGAAACCGAAGGGATATCAGTCCCGGACGGGCTTAAAAATTCGGGCAGCGTACCCAATTATATAGAATCACTCGAGCTCTTCCTTGATACGATCGATGAGAACCTTGAAGTGATAAAGGAAGCATACGACAGCGGTGACATGAAGATGTATGTTATCAAAGTGCATGCTCTTAAGAGCTCCGCAAGGCTTATAGGTGCAAACAAACTGTCCGATCTTTCGGCCTCTTTGGAGGATGCCGGAAACAGAGATGATAAGGCTTATATAGATGAGAATACGGAAGGGCTTCTTACGATGTATTCAGCCTTCAGGGAAAAGCTTTCGAGGCTTGTTCCGCAAAAGGAGGAAGAGGCCAAGGAGATGATCCCGGCCGCGGAGCTTGAGGATGCTTATGCGGCGCTTAAGGAGGTCGTTCCGCAGATGGATTACGACGCTGTGGAAATGATCCTGGATCAGCTTGATTCTTACACATTGCCCGATGAAGACGATGAGAAGATAAAAAAGATCGCGAAGCTTCTTAAGAGGTTTGACTGGGGTGAGATCGAGGATATACTCGGTTGTTAGTTTAACGGGAGGAGAAGGACATGACGAAAAACAGTATGATCATTACCGGGGAAAAAGAATCATTCATTGTACGTGTGCTTGTAAAAAAGCTTAAGGATGCGGGTACGGATTGTACGTTTGTACCCTGGACGGTCAATGACATAAATGCCAGGATGTCGGAAATCTCCCTTCTGGTTTTGTTTATGGATGACGATTCAAGGCCGAAAGAGGATGTGATGCATTTCTTAAAGGAACATCTCGATGAAAAGAACGTCCACATGATCGTTATCGGTGCGCAGCATGACGTGCGTTACATCTGCGACAATGTGCCGGGAGAACTCATATACAAAACGTTTTCAAGGCCTGTTGACAATGATGCGTTTGTCGAAACTGTAACCGGTTATTTTTCGAAGATCGCATCGGGAGAATTTAAGAAGAGCATACTTGTGGTTGACGATGATCCGAATTATCTTGCACATGTAAGGCAGTGGCTTAAGGGGACCTATAAAGTGGCGTTTGCAAATTCGGGTCTGCAGGCGATAAAGTGGCTGGGGCATAACAAGGTGGATCTTATACTGCTTGATTATGAAATGCCGGTAACGAACGGCCCACAGGTGCTTGAGATGTTAAGGAGCGATCATGAGACAAGTTCCATCCCGGTAATGTTCCTTACGGGAAGAGGTGATAAGGAAAGTGTCATGTCGGTACTCGCACTTCGCCCCGAAGGCTACTTTTTAAAGACGATAACAAGGGAAGAACTGCTTGAAAAACTTGATGAATATTTCTCCGGGAAGAAATGACCGGATGATCATAAAGGAGGATAAATATGAGCGAGAAGGATAAGAAAATTAAAATAGCTTTTTTTGACTCTAAGGATTATGATATCGAGTCATTCGAAGAGGCAAATAAGGACGAAAGGTTTAAGATCAAATACTATGACACAAAGCTCACGCAGGATACGGCAAAGCTTGCGAAAGGGTATGATGTCGTTTGCGTATTTGTAAACGATACGGTGGATGAAAAGGTTATAAATTCGCTGCACAAAAAGGGAGTAAAGCTCGTGGCACTGCGGTGTGCCGGGTTTAACAACGTGGATGTGAAGGCCTCATCGGGAAAGCTCGGAGTAGTGAGGGTTCCGGCTTACTCACCGTATGCGGTTGCGGAACATGCGATGTCGCTGCTGCTTACTTCGATACGAAGGATCCACAAGGCATACATAAGGACCAAGGACTTTAACTTCAGCTTAAACGGGCTCATGGGTTTTGATCTCCATGGAAAGACTGTCGGAGTTGTCGGAACCGGTAAGATAGGCCGTGTGTTCATTGATATATGTAAGGGCTTTGGAATGAATGTCATAGCATATGACAAGTTTCCCGCAAAGGATGTCGACTTTGAATATGTTGATCTTAAGGAGATATGGAAGAGGAGTGATATTATATCCTTCCATTGTCCGCTGACTGAAGAGACGTATCATCTCGTTGACGAGAAGAGCATAAAGAGCATGAAAAAGGGCGTTGTCGTTATCAATACATCGAGGGGTGCGCTCATCGATGCAGACGCTCTGCTTGAGGGTATCAGGAAACGCCATATAGGAGCTGCCTGCCTTGATGTTTATGAGGAGGAAGCGGAGGTGTTCTTTGAGGACAAATCGGGCCACATCCTTGAAGATGATACGCTCGCAAGGCTTATATCGATGCCCAATGTCATAGTGACTTCGCACCAGGCTTTTCTTACAAGGGAGGCCCTTACGAATATCGCTGATACGACTCTTAATAACATCAGTGAATACCTTGATACCGGCAAGTGCGCAAACGAGGTAAAATAGCGCGCAAAATCGGCGGTTTTTAGGTTCAAAGGCATATTGAATTTTTTGTGAGGATATGGTATTATATAATCACCTATGGATATGTATGTGACAAAAAGCAAGATATTGATTCTTTCAGGATATTTGCACCATATCTTGTGGGGCGCTTAAGTATATGACTTCAACAGGAGGTGACATATATGAAGATCAACCCGATAAATGAAATGACAGTACCGGTTTACAGGGAGATAAAGCCGGTTGACAACAAGGAACTTGAGAAGGCCGTCGAGAAAGTGGGTGCTGCCGGGCAGCCCGAGATAAAGGAGCCCTATAAGCCGGATCTTAACGAAAAGAAGCCGGAAGTTGATGACGGACGCGAGACCATCGGCGTAAGCAATGACGGCGATATTGCCAAGGCAAGCAAGGCCGGCCTTGAGAACATGAATGAGGGTCTGGTGCTCAGGAAGACACCCGAACCTGAGAAGACGTTTGCTCCGGAACCCGAGAAGCAGGTTACTGAAAATGCAGACAAGGTTGAGAGTCCCGCCGACAAGGCTAAGACACAGTCGCTTGTGGGTTATTCGAAGGACGAGCTTGAGCGCCTTTATCAGCAGGGCGAGATAAACAGCAACCAGCTTGATAAGGAGCTTGAGAGAAGGGAAACCATAAGGGGCGAGAAGAAGGAAGCTGCTGATGCGGTTAAGCAGGATGAGAAGGACGAGAAGAAGGTAAACGAGGACGTGGCAACGGCCATGGAGGATAACCGCGAAAACGGTGTTAAGCAGGTAACCGCCCAGAACGAGGAAGTAGTAAGGAACCAGAAGGAAGCGGCAAACAAGCAGGCTGATGCGGTTCAGGAAAAGAGGCAGGATGAGATGGTAAACGAAGCTGAGAATAATAACGAGGCGAACTCAGCAAATGCCGAAAACCGTAAGCAGATCATAACGGAAGAGATGGACCGTGACGATCAGTTTGTACGGGAAATGAGTGTACTTTCAGGTGCACAGGAAGATACGGAGATCAAGTCCGAAGCGTTTGAAACTGCGGTAGAGAACGGAAGGCTTAAACTTATGGAGGAAGTATTCAACGTTGATCCCGCTACGGCAAGCAATGCTTAAGGGATAAACGCATAAAAGAAAGCTTGTACAGCACAGAAAGAGGATGTCGGCTGATTTGCCAACATCCTCTTTTCTTGGTATAATAGAGTGATTTTATGTGTGGAGGAAAAAATGTCAGACAAACGGATTTACCTCTCCAGTCCTACCATGCACGGGGAGGAACTCAAATACATTCATGAAGCATTTGACACAAACTGGGTAGCACCCTTAGGACCTAACGTTAATGAGTTTGAGAAGGAGGTTGCTGCCTATGTGGGCGGTGGTTATGCTTCTGCTTTGTCGGCAGGTACGGCGGCTATACATCTTGCCCTTATCATCGCGGGAGTTAAAAGGGATGATGTAGTGTTTGCGCAGTCGCTGACTTTTTCGGCGACGGT
Source organism: Lachnospiraceae bacterium (assembly GCA_024694965.1). Lineage (GTDB taxonomy): Bacteria > Bacillota > Clostridia > Lachnospirales > Lachnospiraceae > UBA2868. Next base: position 17,943 of record JAILJC010000113.1, on the reverse strand, counting down.
AAACCCGATAGTTTATGTCGGGGCAAAGCCCGTGTTCATCGATTCTGAAAAGGATACATGGAACTTAGACCCCGATGCACTCAGGAAGGCTTTTGAAAAGTATCCTCAATGCAGGGTTGTGCTGGCGGTAAACCTGTACGGTACACCGGCAAAGCTTGATGAGATACGTGCGATCTGTGATGAGCATAACGCGATCCTTATTGAGGATGCGGCAGAATCACTCGGATCAAAGTATAAAGGCAGGCATACCGGTACCTTCGGGGATTTAGGTATTTTCTCGTTTAACGGAAACAAGATAATAACTTCATCCGGCGGAGGAATGCTTTATTCAAAGGATGAGGAAGCGATCAAAAGGTCAAGGTTCCTTGCAACACAGGCAAGGGAACCGGAGCGTCACTACGAGCATAAGGAGATCGGATACAATTACAGGATGTCGAATGTGGTGGCCGGAATTGGTCGCGGGCAGATGAAACATCTTGATGAGCATGTGTCCCTTAAAAAGGACATATATATGACATACAGGAAGGCCTTCGAGGATATTGAAGGGGTGACGATGAATCCGTACGGCGCGGAGTCGGAACCGAACTTCTGGCTGTCATGCATGACTCTTGATAAGTCGCTTTCCGTTAAACCGATAGATATAATGCTTGCCCTTGAGAAGGAGAACATTGAGACGCGGCCCATATGGAAGCCGATGCATTTACAGCCTGTGTTTAAGGACTGTGATCTTATAACGGCTGAGATGGAACGCGTTTCGGATAAGATATTTGATACGGGCTTATGCCTGCCTTCGGATATTAAAAATACCGCTGAGGATATGGACAGGATAATATCACTTGTGCGCGGTGTTTTTGGCAGGTAGCCCCGGGATGAAGGAATGATATACAGGAAGTATATTAAGCGTTTGTTTGACATTATTCTGTCGCTTTCGGCGATCATCATCCTTTCACCGGTATATATTGTTCTGTTCATACTGGTAAGGGTTAAGCTCGGAAGTCCGGTTTTGTTCCACCAGGACAGGCCGGGAAAAGACGGCAGGATATTCCATATGTACAAGTTCCGCTCGATGACCGATGAGCGGGATGAGAACGGAGAGCTTAAGCCCGATGAAGTAAGGCTTACATCGTTCGGGAGGAAGCTTAGGGCTACAAGCCTTGACGAGCTTCCGGAACTGTTTTGCATCTTAAAGGGTGATATGTCACTTGTAGGCCCAAGGCCGCTGCTTGTTCAGTACCTTCCTCTTTACAGCGAGAGGCAGGCTCACAGGCATGATGTACGCCCCGGACTTACAGGCTGGGCCCAGGTCAACGGACGCAACACCCTGACATGGCCGCAGAAGTTCGAGTATGATGTGGAATATACGGAGAAGATGTCCTTTATAATGGACGTTAAGATATTGTTCATGACTGTTGCAAATGTGCTGCGGCGTGAGGGCATAAGTCCCGAGGGCACAGCGACAATGGACTTCTTCAAAGGAGAGGAATGAACGTGGACCCGGTAATCAATGTGCTTATCTTAAGCGCGGGACGAAGAGTTGAACTGGTAGGCTGCTTTAAGAAGGCCGCAAAGGAACTTAATATATCCGGCAGTGTTGTTGCGGTCGATTGTTCCGAGACTGCACCCGCACTTTATTTTGCCGATAAGCACAGGCTTGTTCCCAGGATTGATTCCGGCAGGTATGTTGAAGCCGTTATTGATGTATGCAATGAGGAAAACATATCGCTTATAGTGCCCACGATCGACACCGAGCTCATCCTGCTTGCCGAGAACAAGGACAGGATAGAGAACGAGACAAATGCAAGGTTATTGGTGTCCGATATATCGGTCATTAATATCTGCAGGAACAAACTGAACACACAGCGGTATATGGAGGAACACGGCTTCAAGGTTCCGAAGCTGTATACCGAAGACGAATTAAATGATCCGGATCTTAACTTTCCGTTGTTTGTTAAGCCGGTAGACGGAAGCTCCAGCATTGACGCATACAAGGTCAATGACAGAAAGGAGCTTGATGCGGTCCTGACACTGGTCAAAAAACCGATGGTTCAGGATTATATGGAGGGCGAGGAATATACGATCGACGTATTCCTTGATTTTGACTCCAATTTAATTACAATGGTCCCCAGGCTGCGCATAGCAGTGCGGAGCGGGGAGATCGCCAAGGGTCGTATTGTAAAAGATAAGGAGATCCTTGAGGATGTGACGAGGCTTATGAATGAGCTTAAGCCGGTCGGTCATATCACCGTACAGTGCCGTAAAACACACAGAGGTATCGAGTATATCGAAGTAAATCCCCGCTTCGGAGGCGGTGCGCCGATGTCGATAATGGCAGGCGCCGATTCGTGCAGTAACCTGTACCGTCTTTTAAGGGGCGAGGTATTAACATATAACGAAAACTACAGGGATAATGTGACTTTCCTGAGGTTTGACAGCAGTATTATGTTAAACGAGGATATGGTACCCGAGTATGAAGAAGGCAGTAGTATTTGACCTTGACGATACTCTGATATCCGAAAATGAGTACATAAAGAGCGGTTATAAGGCCGTGGCGCAGTTCCTTAAGGATATGTACGGATGGGACGAGCGGATGACAACGCGGCAGCTTTACGATCTGTATCTTGAGGATCCCAAGCTTGTATTTAACCGCCTTCTTGAAGCTCATGATATCAGGTATAAGGACAATGAAATATCGGAACTTGTCAGTGTGTACAGGGAGCACACTCCGGATGTTCATTTTTATCCGGACGTAAAGCCCACGCTGTATGCATTAAAGGACAAGGGCATCAAGCTCGGACTGCTGTCGGACGGATATGCTGTCACCCAGCGGAAGAAGCTTACGGTGCTTGGAGTCAACGGCAAAAAAATGTTTGATAAGATACTTATCACTGATGAGCTCGGACGCGATTACTGGAAGCCGGATCCCAGGCCTTTTATCATGATGAAGGAGGCTTTTCTGGCGGACTGGACCGATATGGTTTATGTGGGAGATAATCCCGAAAAGGATTTCTTCATCGGACGTGATTTTTCGATAATGACGGTCAGGATAATGAGGGAAGGCAGCGTATATGCCAATGCCCCTTATCGCGAAGGCTACAGGGAGACAGCAAGGATAAACGCACTTGGAGATCTCCTTAATTTGATACGATAATGAACATATTATACTTGACGCTAAAAAATCCGGTACTTACCGAAGCCGGGATATATCCCGATCTAATAAATGCCTTGACGGCGGCGGGCCATAAGGTTACGATCGCATTTGCCGACAGTCCCGCAAATACCCCGCAGACGAAGATTGTCACCGAATGCGGAGTACGTATTTTAAAGGTTGCTTCCGGTGAGATATTCGGCGTCGGTTTTATTAAAAAAGGAATTAACACATTAAAGCTCGAGCCTAAGCTTAAGTCGGCGATAAAGGCTTTTCTTAAGGACGAGAGTTTTGATATGGTTCTATATGCAACGCCTCCTGTAACCTTTGCAAACGTAGTAAGGTTCTGTAAGAAAACCTACGGATGCAGGGCTTTTCTTATGCTTAAGGATATTTTTCCGCAGAACGCCGTCGATATCGGCCTGTTTTCTAAAGGAGGTCCGATACATAAGTATTTCCGTTTAAAGGAAAAGAACCTGTATGCATTATCAGATGTTATAGGATGCATGTCGGAAGGGAATATCAGGTATCTTAAGCAGCACGATCCGGAGATACCGGAAGATAAGATGATACTGTTCCCGAATACGATAAATCCTCCCGCAGATGAGGGAGATGGACAGGTAAGCAAGGGGTCGGCGATATCCGGAGAAGAACATGGAGCCAAGGAAGGTACGGAGCCGGAATCAGGCAATAACAAGAAGCTCCGTCTTATTTTCGGAGGAAACCTCGGAAAGCCTCAGGCGATCGGTTACCTTATGGATGTGATAAGGTACGATAGATCGCCCATATATGATAAGGTGGAATTCCTCTTTGTCGGAAACGGCAGTGAGGCCGCCCTTGTGAAAAGGGTTTGCGATGAGTGCGATAACGCAACGTTTTATGATTTCATGAAACCGGATGAATACGACAGGCTTATGAGCAGCTGCGATGTCGGGATCGTGTCGCTGGACGCAAGGTTCACGATTCCGAATTATCCTTCCCGCATGCTTTCGTATATGGCAATGAAAAAGCCTATGATCGCCTGCACGGATCCCAATACGGATGTAAAAGAACTTCTTACAAAGGAAGCAAACTGCGGACTGTGGTGCCGCTCGGATGATGTCAAGGGCTTCTGGGACTGCATCGAGGAGCTTATAGATGATGACAGGCGCAAGATACTCGGTCAAAACGGCCGCAAGTACCTTGAAGAAAACTTTAATGTAACCCGCAGTGTTGAGATTATTGAACAATACGGATGAGGTGTAAAAATGGACGAGATCTTCACAAACAAAACCTTACTTATAACCGGAGGAACAGGTTCGTTCGGCAACGCCGTACTTAACCGCTTCTTAAAAACAGACATAAAGGAGATAAGGATATTCAGCCGCGATGAGAAAAAGCAGGACGATATGCGCCATCAGTATAACGATCCCAAGATCAAGTACTATATCGGCAATGTCCGCGATATCCAGAGCGTGAAGGATGCGATGCACGGAGTGGATTACATCTTCCATGCAGCTGCTTTAAAACAGGTCCCTTCATGTGAATTTTTCCCGATGGAAGCGGTACGCACAAACGTCATAGGTACAGATAACGTGCTCACGGCGGCGATCGAGGCGGGAGTTGAAAAGGTCATTTGCTTATCAACCGACAAGGCGGCCTATCCCGTTAATGCGATGGGTACCAGTAAGGCCATGATGGAGAAGGTGTTCGTCGCAAAGTCAAGGACGGTCGATCCCGATAAGACGCTTATCTGCGGGACAAGGTACGGAAACGTAATGTGTTCTCGCGGTTCGGTTATTCCGCTGTTCATAGACCAGATAAAAGAAGGAAAGCCGCTTACGGTAACCGAGCCCAAGATGACAAGGTTCATCATGAGCCTGGAGGAAGCTGTTGAGCTTGTAGTGTTTGCGTTTAAGAATGCACAGGCCGGCGACATCATGGTCCAGAAGGCCCCGGCGTGCACGATAGAAGTACTTGCCCAGGCCGTTAAGGAACTCTTTGATGCGGATAATGAAGTGAAGGTCATCGGCATAAGGCACGGTGAGAAGATGTATGAAACGCTCCTTACAAACGAAGAGTGCGCAAGGGCTATCGACATGGGGAATTTCTTCAGGGTGCCTGCCGACCAGCGTGATCTTAATTACGATAAATACTTTGTTGAGGGCGATCAGAAGCGCACAAAACTCACCGAGTTTAATTCAAACAACACAGAGATACTTAATGTAGAACAGGTAAAGGAAAAACTCCTGTCACTGAAATATATACGTGACGAGATTACCGCATGGAAAGAAAACAGATGAAGATCCTCGTAACCGGAGCCCGCGGCTTCATAGGTAAAAACCTGATCGCGGAGCTTAAGAACCGAAAATACAATGACATATACGAATATGATATTGACTCTGACCCTGCCGAACTTGACGGTTTTACAAAGGACTGCGGATTCGTGTTCCATCTTGCTGGCGTAAACCGACCCAAGGATGAGAGTGAATTCATGACCGGCAATTTCGGATTTACCGATACGCTGCTTAATAAACTTAAGGAGCATGGAAACAAGGCGCCGGTTCTTATCACTTCTTCCATTCAGGCCGAGCTTGACAACCCTTACGGAAAGAGCAAGAAGGCCGGAGAAGAGCTCATGTTTTCGTATTCCGGAGAAACCGGAGCAAAGGTATTTGTTTACCGCCTGCCGAACGTGTTCGGAAAGTGGTGCAGGCCCAATTACAACAGTGCCGTGGCTACCTTCTGCAACAACATTGCTGCGGGACTTCCCATAAAGGTAAATGATGCATCCGTTGTGATGAACCTGGTATACATAGATGATGTTGTAAATGAGTTCATAAACGCGATGGAGGGCAGGGCAAATATCGTCGGAAAATACGGTGCAGTTCCTACCGTGCACACGGCTGAGCTTGGAAGGATAGTTGATATCATCACCTCGTTTAAGGAAAACCGTAAGGGACTTGCGGTACCTAAGCTTGACGATGAACTTGAGCGCAAGTTGTACAGCACTTATTTAAGCTATCTGCCGACGGATGACTTTGCCTATCCCCTTAACATGCATATTGATGAAAGGGGTTCGTTCACCGAATTCATAAGGACGCCGGACCGCGGCCAGGTTTCTGTAAACATCAGCAAGCCGGGGATCACCAAGGGCAATCACTGGCATCATTCCAAGAACGAAAAGTTCCTTGTGGTAAAGGGGAAAGGCTGCATCAGCTTCCGTAAGTACGGTGAGGATGAGATCATCGATTATCACGTTAACGGAGATGAGCTTACAGTAGTGGATATACCTACGGGATATACGCACTGTATAAAAAATGAAGGCGATGAAGATATGGTCACTATAATGTGGGCAAATGAGACCTTTGATCCGGATAAGCCGGACACATATTACGAACCGGTTTAAGGGCAGGATATAAAGTACTACGAACGATCTTTATAAGAGGAAAAACTATGGACAAACTCAAACTCATGACAATAGTGGGCACACGCCCCGAGATAATCAGGCTGTCTGCGGTGATAAAGTGCGCGGATAAATATTTTGATCATGTACTTGTGCACACGGGACAGAATTACGATTATACGTTAAATCAGATCTTCTTTGAGGATCTTAAGCTTCGTGAGCCCGATCACTATCTTGATTCGGTGGGCGCAAACCTTGGCGAGACGATGGGAAACATTATCGCAAAGTCATACACCCTCATGCAGGAGGTTAAGCCCGATGCGGTGCTCATTCTGGGTGATACCAATTCCGCGTTATCAGCCATTAGCGCAAAGAGGCTTAAGATACCGATCTTCCATATGGAGGCCGGCAACCGCTGCTGGGACTGGAACGTATCCGAGATGATAAACAGGAAGATAGTGGACCATATATCGGACATTAATCTTCCCTATACCGAAAATTCGAGAAGGTATCTTTTATCTGAGGGAATAGACGGCAAAACGATATTCGTGTCCGGATCTCCCATGAGGGAAGTCCTGCGCGACCATATGGACGATATCTTAAAGAGCGATGTGCTTACAAGGCTTAACCTTGAAAAGCGTAAATACATACTTGTATCCGCCCACAGGGAGGAAAATATCGACCTTGAAGATAACTTCATGGAACTTATGAATTCGATAAACGACATTGCTGAAAAGTATCAGATGCCCGTCATCTATTCGACACATCCGCGGTCGGAGAAGTTCATTAAGATGAGGGACTTTAAGTTCCATCCGCTGGTTTCGAATTTAAAGCCGTTCGGTTTTCTTGATTACAACATGCTCCAGATGAACGCTTACTGCGTGCTTTCGGACAGCGGGACTCTTTCGGAGGAATCTGCGATGCTTGAATTCCCGGGAGTGCTCATAAGGACATCGACTGAGCGCCCCGAGGTACTTGATAAGGGAACGGTGGTCATAGGCGGGATCACGGGCCAAACGGTTTTACAGGCGGCCGAACTTGCGGTGGCAATGTATGAGAATAATGAGGAAACGGTAATGCCTGCGGATTACAACGATACGAATGTGTCCGTTAAGGTGGTTAAGCTGATACAAAGCTACACGGATATAGTCAACAGAACGGTGTGGCTTAAGGATTAGGCTTTGGTGGTGACGGATGAGGATAGTTGTTAATGATATAGCCGCAAGCAAAACAGGTGCCCTGTCCATACTTAAGGATTTTTATAACGCGGTGGTCGAATATGAAAAGGCCGGAGCGGGAAATGAATGGATATTCGTGCTCGGGGACAGGCTGCTTGAGGAGACGGAAAACATTAAGGTTCTTATCCGTGATGATGTCAAGGCAAGCAGGAAGAACCGCCTTAAGTTTGATCTTAAAACGGGCGCGGAGTATTTTTTAAGCCTTAAGCCGGATGTGCTGTTTTCACTTCAGAATACACTGCCTAAGGGTTATAAGGGAAGGCAGGTGCTTTATGTGCATCAGCCGCTTCCGTATCAGACATGGAAGCATTTTTCGTTTTTAAAGAGCGAGGAGCGCGAATATGCGGTATACCAGCATCTGATCGGAAGAATGATCGATGCATCCGTTAAAAGGGCCGATAAAGTCATCGTCCAGACACAGTGGATGAGGGACGCGATAATAAAGAAAACCGGCGTGGAAGCCGGCAGGGTTGTTAAGATACTTCCTGATATCGAGGTTCCGGAGACGATAAATAACAACGTTATGAATAACAATGCTATTAATAACAGTGTTATGGATAACGATGTTATTGATAACACTGTTATTAAACGATTCTTCTATCCCTCGGGAGAGATCCTTTATAAGAATCACGCCTGCATACTTGAAGCGGTGGCAATACTAAAAAAACGCGGGATCAATGACTTTGAAGTGTCGTTCACACTAAATAAAGGCGATGTCCCGGCACTTTCAAGGTATCCCGATCATGAGCAGGTTAAATACATTGGGCGTATCTCCCGTGAAGAAGTTTTTGAAAGATATAGGAACGAAATACTCCTGTTCCCTTCGTACATAGAGACCTTCGGGTACCCGCCCGCAGAATCACGCGCTGTAGGGGGAAGGATGATCGTATCAGACTGTCCTTTCTGTCATGAAGTGCTTGAAGGATATAAGGGCGTTGAATATTTTGATCCGTTTGACCCGGCCGCACTTGCTGACCTTATGGAGCGAGCGGTTAAGGGTGAGCTGTTTGCGGATGCCGAGACCGAAAACAAGATCAGTGATCATTCGGATGATAGCAGCTGGGAAAGGGTTATAAACCTGTTATTGGGTTTATGAGTATTTGAAATACGAAGGGGATAATAGTTAAGGGACGGAATGGAAAACAGAGTGGGTTCCGATAAGATAAAGGGAATATGGTTTGCCGGGATTTATTACATACTTGCGGTAATGCTGTATGTGATAAACATGTTTGTAAGCGCGGTACGCCCCGGCGTGTTTGCAACCGTCTTCATGGCGGGCGTTGCGGCTGAACTTGTGATACGCAGGCAGCTAAGCTTTAAGCTGTTTGCCGACAGGCTGGTAGCGGCGTATTTTGTGTATAATGCTTTGTCGGTCATATGGCTTGTAAGGGGCGGTTTTCCGGTAACGGTTTATATACAGGAATTCATTGTTTCGCTCCTTCCGGTGATCTTTTATTATGTCGGGAGAGCGTGCTGTGAAAATAAGTCGGAAAGGTTTTACTTAAACTTTATAACGGCGGCTTTGATCGTCGGAGTCCTTGGTATACTGCTCCAGGTGATCATGCCTCAGTTTTATATCGATTATTCTTTTGCATTGAATTTCGTGAGCAAGGCTGATGCCGCCACCTGCAGGGTCAGGATGGATTCGGTCGTGGGAAGTACGGTCCTCGGCTTTATCTCCGTTGCGGCAATGCTGGCTTCGATGCCGTTTATCATGAATAAAAAGCTGCGGATATTCGGCGCTTTGTCAATGCTCATAAACCTTGTAGTCGCCTTTATGAGCAACCAGCGTTCGGCAATGGTCGCTGCCGGGCTTGTGATAATATATTTTAATTACCTTATTTTCTTTCAGTATAAGGCTCTCGATAAGAAATACTTTTTCATCGAGCTTGCACTGGTTGCAGTTGCTTTCATTGCATTGTGCGTGGTCAGCATGGGCGCGGTGATGAAGATATATTACAGGCTTGTATCCCTGCCCGATGCGATAGGCGAAAGAAGCGAGCAGTGGATAGCGGCGGTCAACAATATGTACAGCACATGGCTCGGTAACGGTTTAGGTGCCAACGGCCACAGAGCACTCGGGATAGATGGGGCTCATGTCATTGCAGACGGCGGACTTGTCAAGATGTACTGCGAGCAGGGTATCTTCGGTTTTTCGATCTTTATCTACATCCTCATCCTTGCGCTTAACAGGGGGATAAAGGATCTTAGGCATTACTGTGTCGAGGTCGGGATCATCGCAATTGCACTGCTTCAGTCGATAGGTTCCAATATTCTCGCGTTCCAGCTTACGGTTCCCGTATTTTGGTTTGCACTCGGAAGGATAAATGCTGCTTTAGCTAAAAACGGGGAGGATAAAAAGTGAGAGTCGTATGTATGTACCTTCCCCAATATCATACATTTCCCGAAAACGATGAGTGGTGGGGAAAGGGATACACCGAATGGACTGCGGTAAGGCGCGGACGCCCGCTTTATAAGGGTCATGTCCAGCCCAGGGTACCGCTTGATAACAGATATTACGACCTTGTAAATGACGGAGCGGCTACGCTTGCATGGCAGGCAGAAACCGCAAGGAAATACGGTGTATACGGCTTTTCCATATACCAGTACTGGTTTAACGGAAGGCAGCTTATGCAGCGTCCCATGGAGATACTGCTTGAAAACCCACAGATAGATATTAATTACTGCATTTGCTGGGCGAATGAGAGCTGGACGAGGACCTGGTACGGACTGAGCGAGCAGGTGCTCATGAAACAGGACTACGGGGAAGAAGAGGACTGGTATAAGCATTTTGAATACCTGCTTAAGTTCTTTAACGATAAGAGGTATATAAAGATCGACAATAAACCCGTGCTGCAGGTTTACAGGACCTTTGACATAGAGAGCCTTGACAGGATGATCGGATGCTTCAACAAGTGGGCGCACGGTGAAGGCTTTGACGGTATATATCTGATCGCGGGCAAAACCGCGAGTGCGCAGGAAACGAGAACGGAACTTATCGACGGCTATTATTATTTTGAACCCGGATACACGCTTAAGCATGATTTTTCAAGCCTTCATGAATTTGAGTATAATATGTCCGTTTTATCAAACACGATGCTCAATAAATTAAGGATCGATAAGAAACTTGAGCGCAGCATACCGGCCGAATGCATCCTTAAGGGGATAAGGGAGCGTGAGTATAAGGAGAATGAATTTCCGGGGCTCATGCCCGACTGGGACAATACTCCCAGGCGCGATTATAAGGGGCTTGTATATAAGGGAACATCGCCTGAAAAGTTTGAAGAAACGCTCCGTGCCCTTAAGAAGAAAAAGGACGGGCACAAAACGGATTTCGTATTTATAAATGCATGGAACGAATGGGGCGAAGGCGCCATGATCGAGCCCGACGAGTACAGGGGATACGGTTATCTTGAAGCGATAAAGCGCGTAGTGACGGAATGACGGAATGAACGATAAAGTCAGTATTATTGTTATAATATACAAAAACGAAAAGTTCATAAGAGAATGCCTGGACAGTATTGTAAGGCAGACCTATAAGAATATCGAGATCATCTGCGTAGTCGGAAAGGGCGATAAAGCCTGTGAGGATATAGTGGATGAGTATGCTGCGGCGGATGAGAGGTTCGTTGTAATAAAGGCTGAGCCCAAGGGTACCGCAGATGCCAGGAACCACGGACTTGACGCGGTCACGGGTGATTACATTGCTTTTGTTGACGGCGATGATCGTATCAGTGATGATATGATCGAGGTGATGTTAAGTGCTGCTAAGCAGAATCGAACCGATATCTCCGTTGTCGGAAAGTATTATCTTTATGAAAACTGCGCTGACGGAACTGACGAAAACAGGGAGCAGGTACTCAGAATAAACGATGCATTTAAGATAATACTTTATCAGGAGGGATTCTTCCTTCATCTGTGGGATAAGCTGTATAAAAAGGAGCTTTTTGACGGCGTCAGGTTTCCTGAAGGAAAGCTCGTGGAAGATAGGCAGATGGCGGTAAAGATACTGCTTAAGGTTGACAGGCTGGTATACAACAGCGCGTCAAAGTATTATTTCAGGATAAGCGAGGACAGCGGTTCTAAGATAGAGGAAAACCTGAGGCTGTCGCTTAAGGCCGATTACGAGATATGTGATGAATTGAGCAAAAGATTTGACGATCTTAAAGATGCGATCGGATTCTTCTTAGTAAACGAGAATTTAAGCGTTATTCAGAACAGCTTCCTTTACGGGAACTTTTCGAAGGAACATGACAGGGAATGCCTTGACTATGTTAAGGCACATGCGCCGATAGTAAAAAAGGATCCCCGTGTACCGAGAAGCCTTAAGGTAAAGATGGATATGTGCTGCATAAGTCCGTATCTATTTAAGCGGGTGACTCTTGCAAGGAGGAAGAAATTCCTTGCGACGCATAAAGCGTTTAAGTCGGGCGTCGATTGGAACGCAACATTTAAAGAGCAGGGTGTAAAGGCTTCCCTTTGAGGGGAATTGAGGAAAGATAAATGCCGGACGGTGATATGATCAAAAATAAAAGAGTGCTCTTTGTATGCAGGGAGACGTATGCGCAGCCTCTTTGGTTTATCGCGGATAAGCTTAAGGAGGACAATGAGGTTGCGTGTTTCTTTATCATGTCCACCGAATGCAGCTACAATAAATGCTATTACAACGTTAACACATACTACCGCTTCAAGGAGGAACTTGAAGGGGTCAAACTGTACGATGTAAGGGACATATGTGAGGAATATACAAAGCGTCTCAACGAAGCGGGTTATAAACGGCCCGGCCAGCTCCAGCTCCGTAATAAGATATACCAGCCGGATCAGAAGGTTAAATCGCGAAGGGGCGAGCGTGAGCCGATAGCGGATATTGAGTTCCTTGAAAAGATCGAGAAGGAATATTCGCATTTTAAGAACTTAAACATGCAGCTCATGTGCTCACAGGAGAATACCAGGCACTATCATTTCAGGTATTACTGGTCTGTGACGAATTACGACGAGAACATGCTGTGGCTTGAGCTTAACTATAAAAAGATACTGGGTATCTTTGATGAGTTTAAGCCCGATATGATCCTTGATTTTGACAACGCAGAACTGCAGCGTACGATAATAAACGAAGTAGCATATGTGAAGAATGTGCCGTATATCACGGTCGAGTATTCAAAGTTCGGGTATTATAAATATCCCACCTTCCAGAATACGATAGGCGTGGATGATTACGTTGTAAGGACATATAACGAAAACCTTAAGAAGACACCTGAAGAGCTTAAGGACGAATATGATTATATAAAGGATTACCGCAGCAAGCAGACGATCATGAACAAGGAGTTTGCGGGCACGGTAACAAGCCAGTATGAGCGCGACAGTATCATATGGATCCTGCGCGTTATGAGGGGCAAGTTCCATTACTTCTTTGACATGGATATCGCAAAGGGCAACCATAAGTTAAAGAAGCAAAACAGGCTCTTGTATGCCCCCAGCCTGCCGTACATTAAACACTACTGGCAGGTGATGACGCTTAGGCGTAAGTTCATGGGAAAGAACAAGCTGTTTGAAGCTCCCCGCGAGGGTGAGGATTACGTTTACATGCCGCTTCATCTTATCCCGGAATCGACGGTTTTCGTTAAGGCATCCTATTATGTGGATGAATTAAGCCTTATCGAGGCGGTGTCAAAGTCACTTCCGGTAGGCTGGTGGCTGTACGTTAAGGAACACCAGGCGATGCTTGGAGAAAGAAGCGTTGAGTTTTATAAAAGGGTTCGTCAGCTTCATAACGTAAGGCTTGTGCAGGTTAATCACTATCACGATCCTAAGCCCTGGATAATGAATGCAAAGGGCGTGGTAACGATAGTAGGGACCACGGCTTATGAAGAAGCATTGCTCGGACGCAAGTCGATCATCTTCGGAGATGTCCCGTTCGAACTCATCGACGGGATAACCAAGGTGCACAGCTACGAGGAGCTTCCGAAGCTGATAAGCGAATTTGGCGAGATCGATAACATCCACTCATGCGCCGCCTACCTTAAGACGATAAAGGATGTCGGCTTTGAGATCGATCTTTTCTATCTCATGGCCAAAGCGGAGAAGATCCTCGCCCATAAAGAGGAACGCGACGAGAAATTTATATCCCAGATAGATGAACTAATGCATTTCTATGAAGCGGGATATATAAGGTGGACATCTGAGCATAATCAATGAGCAGAGGACACGGAATTTTTGCAAGCAAACACTCAGGCCATGGAACGCAGGTAAGATCCACTGCGTACGGAGACTTAGTGACCGAGATATGAAAGGATTGTCGGTTGAATATCTCGGGTACTTAGTCGCAGTAGCAGTTAGCTTACCGACGCGTAGCTAGTCCTTTAGGGCGGAGTGGGGCCGTTTGCGGCGAAATATTCCGGGGACGAAGCGGAATAAATTACGGAGGACATTATGGACAGTGACAGTAGCAACGACAACATTAACAGTAACATTGAAAACAGCGGCAGCGTGATCATGTCGCGCCTTACGGAAGGTAAGTTCGTCCTCATCGCGGAGATCGGAGTAAACTACTACGACATCGCGACGAAGGAGAATATCACCCCGATGGAGGCAGCCAAGCTGATGATCAGGGAGGCAAAGGAAGCCGGTATCCACGCGGTCAAGTTCCAGACCTACAAGGCAGGGACTCTTGCCGCAAAGGCATCCCCGTATTACTGGGATATAACCGAAGAGCCGACACAGTCACAGTACGAACTGTTTAAGAAGTTCGACAGCTTCGGATATGAGGAATATAAGGAGCTGAAGGAATACTGCGACGAGATAGGCATCGAGTTTCTGTCGACGGCGTTTGATTATGATTCTGCGGATTATCTTGACGAGCTCATGAACGTTTACAAGATATCCTCATCCGACCTTTCAAACCTGCCGTTTATCGAGCATCAGGCAAAGAAGAACAAGCCGATACTTATGTCGATAGGTGCATCCGACCTTCCCGAGATAGAGGCGGCAGTTGACACGATAAGGGCGGTGAGCGACCAGCCTATCGTACTGCTGCACTGCGTTCTTGAATATCCGACGCCCCTTGAAGATGCAAACCTGCTTAAGATACTGTCGCTTAAAAGGCAGTTCCCGGAGCTGTATATAGGTTATTCGGACCATACCAAGCCGACGGATGACTGTGATGTCATAAAGACGGCCTATAACCTGGGCGCGATATGCGTTGAGAAGCATTTCACCCTGGATAAAACATTAAAGGGTAACGATCATTATCATGCCATGGATCCTGATGATGCGAGGCGGATACTGGCATCGATAGAAAGGCTTGATATGCTGCGCGGAAGCGGTGAGCTTAACTGCCTTGAGACCGAGATGACGGCGAGGGCAAATGCAAGGCGTTCGATAGTGGCGGACGGCAGCATTCCGAAAGGAACGGTCATTACCGATTCGATGCTGACCTTTAAACGTCCCGGAACGGGCATCTCACCCGATAAGCTGTTTGAAGTGGTAGGAAAGATGGCTGCGGTGGATATTGAGGATGATACGATAATCACACCTGAGATGCTCGAGAGAGTGCCTAAAGAAGAACAGGAATAACAGATCAGATCTTTTTACAGAACTTTATCAGCAGGTCCGCTTCGGATCTGCTGATCTTTTCTTCGGCGTAAAAACATTTCTGCATAAGGCTGCGGATATCATTAAGAGTCACCCCTTCTTTGGACAGCATTTCATTAAGGCGGGCCGCTGCCTTTGCGGGGCCGTAAAGATAACGGTTTATAAGAACAAAGGTATCATCAATCAGTTCCGGCACCGGTTCCTTAAGCTTTTTCGCTATCCTCTTTCTTGCCCTCAGATAGTAATGCCTTACATATACCGAATTATCACCCAAAGCGTAAAGGCGTCTCCGTTTTATATAAGCACTAAACGAAACAAAGCCTCTCTTTATGAGCGGTATCAGCATAAGGACAGCGAGTACGATCACAAATATGAGGAACACGGGAGTTCCCTTAAAGTCAAACAGGTCTGTACGTATGTGTTCAGAAACCACATCGACGGCGGAGGTCTCATCGGCTTCTTCGCCGGCATCGCCGGTGGGACGGAACAGCCTTGCAAGAGAGCTTAAAAAGTCGCTGTATGCGGGTATGCTGTCCTCTGTTGCGGGCACGGTAAGGTCAACCGGGAACCATCCGAATGAAGGGATATACACCTCAGTCCAGGCGTGCGCATTTCCGTCGCTTACCTCGACGTTTATCACGGCTGATTCTCCAAGTGGGTTATCTCCCTTATAGTAGTCTGCCGGATCCTCATCAAGCCTTTCGGCGGTTTCCGTGATGCTTGTAAGGCTCACAACATATCCTTCGACATATCTTGCCGGTATACCGTACGAACGAAGTAGCATTGTTGCGGCGGAAGCAAAATGCGAGCAGTAACCGCGCTTCTGATCCTTCAAAAAGTAGGTGACAAAATCGCGGCCGTACGGAGTCGCACCGGGCGCAAAGTCATACTTGTAATTCTTTAGGAAATAATCATAGATAAGGCTAACCTGACCGCGCACGGTATCCGAGGTGCCTATCTTTTCATGATAGGACATAAGCTCGTCATAAATGCCCGGAGGTATCTGCAGGTAATTATCTATGATCTCCTGGTCATATTCCTGCGTAAATGCCGTCTCGTCTTCGGTATGCATGGAATCAAGCAGTGCATCGTTGTCAAAGACAAGGGACATCATATCGTATGAATACGGAGTAAATTCGTAGGTTTCGCTTGCATCGATCGCCGAGTAACCGGATAGCGATGAATAGGGATCCACTACCGTTTTCTTGGGAATTTCGGAGAGAAAATAAGGGACATACAGATAAGATGTCGCGGCATCCTTATTCGTGACTTTTAATTTAGCCTTATGATCCTGCGTAAAGCCGTTTTCCATTAGACGCGAATGCACCTTCGCAGTCATGAGGAGTCGTTCCTTTGCGGTTTCCTCCTGTGATGCGGGTCCCTCGGTACCCGGCATGTTAAACTTATACCCGCTCCTTGCGGAAGGCTGCACCCAGTGGTCGTAGGCATACTGCTGCCCCACATATCCTTTAAGATAGATCGTTTCAAACGAATACGGAACGAAGGTAACCTCAAGGTCGGTTTCATAATCCGGTGATATGCTGCGTACCCCGCCGAGCTTACCTCCGTTCATGCCGCCCTTTGCCTGATAACGGTTGAACATTCCGGCAATGCCGTTCTGGGTAAGTATCTTGACGCTCTCATCCATCCTGACCTTCATCCGGCTTCTGTTTGTAAGTGCTTCACGCTCGGAAGTTATGACGGCGGAAGAAACAAAGCTGCCAAAGACAAGAGAAACGATGAGTGCTAAAACGGCTACGGCGAGCATGGCTCTTGAGTTTGATTTATGGAAGATCATATGGCGGCCGTTGTCGTCGTCATAGTCAAAGAAATACTCCCGCGGTTTCCTGCGTGTAGGCGGCTGGACGAAGAAATAGTGTCCCGAGTGCCTTAAAAAGTACACGCCAAAATAGGCAAAGAATATTAGCGCGAGCGAGAGGTATGAAGGATAGCGCCCGATGAAAATGCCAAGCTGCAGGGGCCAGAACGTTAAGTTAAACGTGGTAAAGAAAAACATGTCGTTAAACACGCCGACATTAAGTAAAAGTACGATGAACAGGCCGATGAACACCGCAACGCAGGTGATGGTCGAATAACGGTCGCCGATCGTTTCCTCGTATTCGCGCACAGCCGTCAAAAGGTAATGATCGGAATAGACTTTGTTCACTATGTTGAGTATCGCCTGATAGCCCGAATTGGCATAGGTCCGGTAGGCCATAAGGCCGTAGGAATAGACGAAAAGGAAGGTGAAATAGCCAAGGACGTATAATAACCTCGACAAATGTATGAATGATAAAAACAGCGATGCGATCAGCATGATGACCGCTATAAGGGCGTAGTTTACCGTGATGTCAAACTCTGAGAGTATCCCGAGGATACAGCCCAGAGCGGCAGTGTAAATGAGCACGGCAACGATCAGGCAGTGCAGGATATCATCGCGCGACTCGTGTATCTGATTTTCCGACAGCTTATAGCCGTAGTAAAGCGGATCATCCAACATGTATCAGCGTTCCTTTGTTTAAGCCGGCTGCATTGTAGACAGACAGCCCGAGATCTTTTGTGTCATAGCAGGGCGTGTAGTAAGC
>JAILJC010000092.1 GCA_024694965.1 Lachnospiraceae bacterium | reverse complement strand
AGCTTCTGCAGAGCTCATGAAGAACTTACTGCCCGAATCACTCAGCGAGCCAAAATCGATTCCGGTGTTATACTGGCTTTTGCTCAAGCGATCCATTCCCGAAGTGATCTGTTCAAGCAGTCCTTCAAATTCTTTAACCTGCTCGTCGCTCATATTATCGTAGAATCCCGCTTTATTAAGCTCATCACTGAACGTAAGCCACTGATCCCCCGTATTGTTCCAGAACTTATCCGAAGAATCCCTGCCTTCTGCAAGTTTTTCTTGTTGTTTTACATTTAAAGCATAAAGATCCATAGTATCCTGCTGCATTTTCTTAAAGCCCTCTTCGCTTGTAAGAAAATCCATATCTTCCTTTGATATAGACAGCTTTACACCTTCACCCGATTGATTTATGGAATTTGCTGCAGCATTTATGCTTTTCTCAAGAGTTTCCGACTGGTCCTTCGATATGCTTAACCCTGTCTTGTGCGCTTCCTGCTGTCTTTTTGCATAAGCCCCTGTAAACACTCCTGCAGTCTGCGTTATATTTGAATTGATACCGTTCATTTTCTGCCCTCCTTTGGCTTTGATGAAATCCCTTTCTCACTATAGAACAGTTCGATAAACACTAACTGTTTATATTATACATCGGCTATATATGCATAATTGTTTATATCGTTTTTGCATTATTTTATCTATTTGCACTTATAGGTCATTATTAAAAAATCCAACTGCACTTACAATGCAATAGAGGTATAAGCATGATTGATTACAAAACTATCGGAAAAAAAATACGAGATCGAAGATTGGAAGCAGGTCTTTCACAAGAGCGCCTTGCTGAATTATGTAATGTTGGCACTACACATATTTCGCATATCGAAACCGGAAACTGTATCCCTAGCCTCAAGACATTTATTGCAATTATAAATGCGCTGTCCTGTTCAGCTGATGAACTTCTATGCTATGAGTTGGATCATTCCGAGCATGCGTATAATGAAGAAATATCTCAACTGTTAAATGATTGCGATGCCAAAGAATTAATGGTTATAACTGATACTATTACCTCCCTTAAGAATTCATTAAGGAAGTTCTCCGAATATCATGTCGAAAAGGATTCTATTATCAATTGATAATTATCGTTACTAAAGTAAAAGAAATCCCGTAGTTGCCACTGTCGGCAACTACAGGAATATTTACTCACTATAAATCGCTTCTATATAGTATATTTCCGCTAAGATTTTAACAATTATAGCACCTGAAACCAATAAACAGTTAAATTGCTATATCATCCCGCCTGTTTTTCCCGATGCTTTGTACCTTTGTTTTTGTCTTATCCTTCTCAACTTCCTTACTATATGTTGCTATCTTTTCACGTATCGTTTTCGGCCTTATGAATTCTGCAAACGCCTCAAGCAGTCCACGTTTTCCAAGGAAATCCGTATGCTGCTTTATCTTAGCTTTAAGGGTATTGATCTGCTCCGTAAGCTTATTGTTTTTCTCCTGCTTGGCTGAAAGCTCGGTTTCATAATTCCTGCTGAGATTCTCAAAGGTACCGGCAACTCTGTACCTTGATATCATTTTCTCATATACCTTCTTGGGAAGCTTTACCATCTGCTCACCGCCGAAGAAATTCGGCACATCGGATGTCTTGGATCGGATATCTTTTATCTCTTTTTCGACCGGTTTCCCCGATTCGATTATCTTATCCATTTCCTTTTCTTTTGCCGCAACAGTTTTCTTGGCAACGGATATCTGTTCATTTATCTCATTCAGGATATCCTTCTGTTCATCGATCTCCTTCTGACCGGATTCAAGTTCATCATCCAGGCTTTCTATTTCAGTCTCAATCTCAGTCTTCTCCGCATTCAGGATCTCGATTTCGGCCTCAGCAGCTTCTTTTTCCTTCATTGCCTGCTTATATTCGGGGATACTGTAGTTGTCCCTGTCTACTCCAAGAACCTCTATCTCTATGCCATGTTCCCTGCAAAGCTCTGTTATGAATGCCCTCTCTTTTTCCTGCCAGTGCATGGTCTCCGTATCCTTGTTACTCACAGCCGGTGCGATCCCCATTTCCTGCAGGCCCTTTGTCAGGCTGTTCCTTGTCTTAAGTCCTGTCTTATAGCCATGGGCAACCGGTATATAATCAAGATGCAGATGCGGTGTCGCCTCATCCATGTGAAGCACTGCATTGAAAAGGATAAGATTTGGGTTTCTTTCCTGAAATGTCCTGGCATATTCGTCAAGTACCTCCTTAGCCTGCAGGGCTGCTTCCGTAATATTTCCTTTTTCATCAAGTATTCCCGTATCATCCTTCTTCCCGATCTGAACGACCGTCTCATAAAACTGTTTTTCATTATTCCCGGAGTTCTTTATCTTATTAAGATAGTTATCGATCTTCCTGTCATTTCTCTTCTGCCTTGCATTATACTCATCAACAGCCGGTCCGAATATCTCATCATAGGCTTCCTTTAGCGGCTGCTGAATATACGCTACATTCCAGGAAACCCTCTCCTCATCAATATTGCTCGCAATGAATTCACGGTTATCATGTCTAAGGCTTCCTTTTCCTTTTACAAACGAAATTGTTTTTGCCATCCAATTTTCCTCCCTTGCATCAACCTGCCCGCTTTAGCGGGCCCCGGCGCATCCCGCCGGGTTCTGTTACTCTTGTTAAGAGTAACGCCTTATTAGTTTTGACACTGCGTATCAAAACATAAGGCGCTCTTCCGAGGGATCCTTCCGGAGGACTCCTGCGGAGGGCTTCGGTTTCCCCGACATACGGCGTATATAACCGCCGCAAACATCCGGTCAATAT
>JAILJC010000038.1 GCA_024694965.1 Lachnospiraceae bacterium | reverse complement strand
AATCGTAAACAACATCGTCAACAACATGCACGGCTCCGCTGTTTACATCCATTACTATGTTGTAGCCGTTGCTCCTGTATTTATGTATCAATCAAGATCACCTTATTCATAGGCTGACAACGCACATAAGCAGCGAACCCATTTAGCTCGCTGCTTATGCACGATATTACAAATTCATGTCAACAACTCATTTTGCCTTTTCGCAGGTCTGGTTGCCTACCGTGCAGCTCGTCTTGCATGCTGACTGACATGATGTCTGGCACTCGCCGCATCCGCCTGTCTTTGCAGACTTCTTAAGATCCCTTGTGTTAAGTGTCTTAATGTGCTTCATAACTAACCTCCGTCATCTTATCCGTCCCGTATTTTGACAGGGCGGCATAAAAACACGCTATTAGCACTATATCATACTCTTGTCATAAATAAAAGAACTTTTTATACTTCTTGCTCATTTTCGCCGTCGGGCGCTTCTTCAGGGCTTTCTTCCTCGTTTTCGGGCTCCTTCTCGGGAAGTTCCATGCGTATGCGCTCGATGTGATTCTTATCCATATCGACTGTCGTGAGCCTTGTTCCGTCGTCAAGCTCAACCGATTCGCCGACCTCCGGCACCCTCTCGAGCTTTTCGATCATAAGACCTCCGATGGAATCGTAATTCTCCGAATTAAGCTCAAGCGAAAGGGCATCGTTTATATCGTCTATCTTAAGCGATCCGTCGACTAAGTACTCGCGCTCTCCAACCTCCTGTATAAGGTCTTCCTCGTCCTCATCGAACTCATCCCTTATCTCACCGACGATCTCCTCAAGCAGGTCCTCAAGAGTCACCAGTCCGACGGTATCGCCGTACTCATCAAGCACAAGAGTCATGCTTATGTGATTCTGCCTCATTTCCATCATGAGCTCGGACGTCTTCTTGTACTCGACCGTGAAGTTTGCCTCACGCATTATGTTCCTTATATTAAAGTTATTTACATCCTCATAGAACAGGACGTCCTTCATATTGACGATACCGATGATGTTATCGGTCGACTCCTCAAATACCGGGATCCTCGTGTATTTGTGGACCTCAAACTGCTCCTTTAATTCCCAGTAATTGGCATCCACATTGACACAGGTCATCTCGATACGCGGTATCATTACGTCCTTTGCCAAAGAATCACCGAAATCAAACACGTTATCGATCATCTCGCGCTCGCCCGTTTCGATGACACCCTCCTCGTGGCTTGCATCAAGGATATTGCGGATCTCGCCTTCCGTAAGCACCGACTTGGCCTGATCGGGATCGATCCTTAATATCTTTAAGAACATCCTTGAGATCTTGTCGATTATAAATATAACCGGCGTAAGCAGCTTCATGGTAAGCATTATGGGACCGCTGAATGCAAGGGCGAGTCCCTCATTGTGGATCGTTGCTATCGTCTTTGGCATGATCTCGCCGAAGATCAATATGAGCAGTGTGAGAACTCCTGCCGCAAGCGCAACATAGGCCTGTTTCCACAGCCTCAGTGCCATCGCGGTAACAAGCGATGATGCAGCGATGTTTACTATATTGTTCATTATAAGTATCGCACTTAACATCTTGCTCTTTTTATCAAGCAGCATAAGTACGCGCTTTGCTTTTTTGTTCCCCTCATCCGCAAGCGTTGTAAGTTTTATCTCACTTGCTGTCGTAAGAGCCGTCTCGGCCCCCGAATAAAATGCCGACAATACCAGCAGCACAACTAAGATGAGCAGCTGTATGACACCTTCGGTATCCAAAAAAAGTTCACTCCTTTCTGTGAGCCAGGTACTGGGCCAGCTGTGTTCCGGGCCTGTTCCTTAAGATATTCGTCCTTATGTATTCAAAGCAGGCTTCCTCTCCCTGCTCAGCCAGCATATTAAGCAGTTTTTCAAGCAGGAGCCTTGTATTTTCCTCTATAAGCACCTCGGGCATGCCCTTTTGATAGTACTTAAGAGGCAGATCGTCTGTATAATGTCCTTTGTTATACGTTTTTGATGCCGCGATCCTGTCCATGAACATCTCGATTATATATTTATCGGGCATCCTTGCGGGGATTATCCCTCCCCCGATCTCGGAACTGTAATCAAACCAGTATTCGTAATGATGCTTGTTCCGTCCCTTGTGATGCAGCCATGCACTGGAATAACCTATATCCTCGCGTTCCGCATTGTTGGGACTGCGAAATCCCTGGTAATACTTTGCTCCCACAAAAAACTCGGACGGAGAATATTTTGAAAGATCATGTGTCAGTCCCTGGAAATACAATCCTACCTTAAAGCAGCCCTGCCTTACAAGTTCCCTGTGGGCGTTTATCGTCTTAAGATGTTCGATAAGTTTCATTCTAATTCACCTTAAGCTCGGTAAACTCATCTCCGGGATAATCATTCTCATCGGGAGATACATATACCAGTTCTTTCTCGGGATTTATGTAAACCACCTTGATATCATTCGGTGTGTTGATAACGTATTCGCCTTCCGAAAACTTCGTTCCCTCACCCGCATGTGAATCCATGAAGGTTTCGATAGCCTTGCTCAGTTTTCCGGTTTCACCGGCACTGTTATACATCTCACCGGCTTTATCATCATTTATGAACTCTGGCAGCCTTCCTGAACTTACCGCATCGCTTATGCTCTTGGCATATGCATCGTTTAACATAAAGAAATCATCCGTAAGTTTGAAGTTATCTATGAACATCTCAAATGCATCCTCATACCAGTCATAGAGCTCGTCTGATCCTGCCTCAAAGCTCGACACCGTAAGGATGTAACAGTCAAGAACCTGTCCGTAGATGCCGGTCGTTTCGTCCGTATAATCATAAACCGCACAGAAAACAGGTACGTAGAAACGACATGATACAGCATGGTCCTCCTTTGTAAGGATCCTGTAATCCATGAGTTTATTTGATTTATACGTATTGTTGTGTGTAAACTGTGTTGTTTCAGGCAATCCGAAAAGCTTTGCAAGTCCGTCTGTCCCTGCATCCTCATAGGTCTTAACGATGTTATCAAAGCTTTCGTTAACCTGTGCAGACACCTCCTTACTGCCCATCTCTTCTATCTTCCTTGCAGACGGATATGCCTGGCCGATTATCTCTTTCAAGTATGTCTCTACCGATGTAAAGTTATAAAAGCTTGCCGCACCCTGGAGTGTATACTGTACATCATCCGTAGTGATATCTCCGCCATCCGACATCGAAATGTACTGATAATGCTGAGGCGAAGTATAAGTAAGCTGCGTTGTGTTTTCATCATTTGTGGCTATGAATGTAAAAGCCGAGGGGTACTTCTGACTCTCCCTCTGATAATCTATCGAATGATCAAGCTTGCCAAGATCCTCGGGATATACGGCATAAAACACATCATGTCCGGCACCGTCTTTAACGGTCACCTGTTTATAATATGCACCTGCATCATCCTTTACTTCCTTCTTTTTACCGGAAGGTATATTACCCTGACCGCCGGTCATGGATTCCATGAGGCGCTGCGCAAAACTGCTCCTTTTATCGGCATCCTCAGCCGACATATTGATATAGAGCTGTGAAACAAATATGCCGACCATGAGGAGCATTACGACAAATACAAGGATAATGGCAAAAACGCCAAGGTTCTTCCTGCCCGCCTCCTTTTTTTCGATCTCTATCTGCTTCTCTACAGCCTCCGGAAATCTGGTATAGCTTCCCTTTTTCGTAACATCGGTACCGCAGCCTATGCAGATCTCCATGTTGTCTTCCAGCAGCATCCCGCATTTTTTACAATACTTCATACGCAAGCCCCTTATTCGTCTACTTTATCCTCGGTTTCCTTGACATCGATCTTTATACCCAGCTCTTCAAGCTGCTTATCATCAACTACATTCGGCGCCTCGCACATAAGATCCGAAGCATCCTTTACCTTCGGGAAGGCCATAACCTCCCTTATACTGTCGGCACCTACCATCAGCATTACAAGGCGGTCAAGTCCGTATGCAAGTCCTGCATGAGGCGGAACCCCGTACTTAAATGCATTGAGCAGGAAGCCGAACCTCTCGTAAGCATCCTCTTTCTCAAATCCGAGCACCTCAAACATCTTCTCCTGGATATCGGACTGATGTATCCTGACCGATCCGCCGCCGAGCTCGGTACCGTTTAATACTATATCGTAGGCCTTTGCCCTTACACGGCCCGGTTCGGAATCAATAAACTCAATATCCTCATCCATAGGCATGGTGAACGGATGATGCATTGCCTTATAACGGTTTTCTTCCTCGCTCCACTCAAGCAGCGGGAATTCGGTAACCCACAGGAATTTAAATTCACCCTCGGGGATCATATCAAGGTTCTTTGCAACCTCGATCCTTAATGCGCCGAGCACGTTCCATACAACATTTGTTTTATCGGCAGCAAACAGAAGCAGGTCTCCGGGCTCACCGTTCATTGCACTTACAAGGGCTTTAAGCTCATCCTCACTCATGAACTTAGCAAAGCTTGACTTATATGTACCGTCCGGTAAAACGCAAAGATATGCAAGTCCCTTCGCGCCGTAGCCCTTCGCAAATTCAACAAGGGCATCGATCTTCTTACGCGGCATCTCAGCCTGGCCCTTTACATTGATACCCCTTACTGTCCCGCCGTTATCAAGGGCGCCCGTAAACACACCGAAACCGCAGCCCTTAACGACATCCGACACATCGGTAAGCTCCATGCCGAAACGAAGGTCGGGCTTATCGGAACCGAAACGGTCCATTGCCTCCTGCCATGTCATCCTCTGTATCGGAAGGGATACATCAATATCAAGAACTTCCTTAAATACTTTTGCGATAGCGCCTTCGTTAACTGCGATCACATCATCAACGTCAACAAAGCTCATCTCAAGGTCTATCTGCGTAAATTCAGGCTGCCTGTCAGCCCTTAAGTCCTCATCACGGAAGCACTTTGCCACCTGGAAGTACCTGT
>JAILJC010000042.1 GCA_024694965.1 Lachnospiraceae bacterium | reverse complement strand
GATCATTGCCTTAAAGCCTTTACGGTCAAAGGTGGTCCCGCTGATTCCATCATCGGTGAAATGACGGACGGGATCGAAGCCGTGCTTCTTAGCGTAGTCCTCTAAAAGCTGCTTCTGATTGGTGATACTGTTACTTTCGCCTTGCAACTCATCATCCCTTGAAAGGCGTTCATACAGGGCTGTGTACTGATGTTTACTCATATGAGCCTCCTTTCTTTTTTCAAGGTGATATTACTATTGTCCTATCCAAAAGTAACCTTTTGGCTTCCTCGTAGGTGGAGGCAAATACTTTGTGATCGACCCATCCCCATTTGGTATAGCAGTTGATGTAGTAATTTTCATCACCATTCATCTTAATCTGTACGTTAGGGGTCTTTCTCATCAGGTTCTTTATTGCCCTCGTGCCGAACTTGATGTTATCGTCATGCCGGCGTCTGTCGAACTCGACAATATCGAACGAACCTCTTAATTTTGCCCGGAGTTTACGTTCCTTTTCAGATACTACAAGGATAGTTATATTGACCTTGTCGGGGCCGTATATCCTAATGTATTCCTCTGCTCCTTCTATATCCAGGATGGTGAGGTATTCGGCTTTATCCGGATCTACTTTCGGTGAACCGTAATACCATGTATTAGGGTTTCCGCCTACAAGGGTATTATATGAGCGGACTTCTGAAAAAAAGTCCTGTTCTTTGAGCTCCAGAAACCTCTCCTTTGATACGAAGTGGTATTCACGCCCCTCCTGCTCACCCTCTCTCATGGGTCTTGTTGTATAGGACACAATAGGCTCGTATTTACCGCTTTTTAATAAGGAAGCCTGCAGAGTATCCTTTCCTGTTGAGGATTTTCCACATAATATATGTATCATTTTTTATGCTCCTTTCATTTAAAGAATGAATTTACATTACAAATATAGGGTAAAAGGGAACATAATAAAAAAAGACAGCCTGCAAAGCTGTCAAGTAAATCAGGTAGTGGGAACGACGATACAAAATAGGTTGTTCCATGACTTTGTTACCGTACCACCGCCCCACTATGGGATATTATTGCATATATGATTATTGCGGTTCAATGACGCCTTTTATCATTCGACCGGGGCAAATCCGATATGTGGCTCAAACAGATATATCTTATCCGACAAATGTAAAAGAACGTCTTTTGCGGGCTTTTTCAAATCTATGAGCTTATTATATACTTCGCGGATCTTCTTCCTGCTTCCTATTGATTTTGGTATGGCATAGATAGAGTCCGGAGATATAGGGAATACATATACAGGGCAGTGAGTGACGGAACAAATGTTATCCAGAAACACCAGGAGCCCCAGAGCGCTGAATATGCTCTTATTTTCATCTGTCAGTGAATATACGGTATTCTTTGCTTCTCGCCTGTTCTTTATTTTAGTATCTGTAAGTACACGGAGCCCCAGCTGTTCCATGGCATTTTGCATAGCCTGATCCCTTAAGGCTTTGACGTCTCCATCAAAGAGGATATCAAATTCTTCCTGGGTGATAGGGTTGACGGTATTCTTCTCGTTGATGGAATCTACATGAACAAAGGTATATACCAGATCTGTATTCCGGATATCTCCTGATATGGGTTTTTCTATGTTTGATGTAACATAATCTTTGTTAAGGATTATAGGCAGGATATTGCTTTTGATATGCTCCAGCTTGCCAAGATCGACGTTTTTGCCGTCGGACATGGCTTTAACGTATAGTTCTGCCGTTGCTTTTAATGCGGAGTCTTTATTATCGGATCCGCTGCCGTTCAAGGCGTTGCAATAAAAGATGTATAAACGGTTTGCGTTCGTGCAGATATCCGTTCCTTTATTGTCATATACAAAAAACATGAAAAATTCGTCGCCGCGGGTCGCACAGGTGGTTTTTGTGCGGGAATATATCTCGGGCGATATATCTGATATGGATTTAAGCAGTTTTGCGGCAAATTCATTAGCGCTTTCACGGTTAAGTATCTGTCTCATAAAATCTCCTTTTTTTTCAGTCTGATTATAACATATCAGATTTATGGGAGAAAATTTTTAATATGTAGAAAAATATAAAAGACCCACCCGCATACGCGAATGAGTCTTTGTTTGTAATTGTTGGACGATTAGTTGCCGAAAGGCATTTCCTCGTCCATGTCCCCGAAGGAGTTGAACCAATCATCTCCCTCAGGTGCGGGACCTGCATTACCACCTCCGTTACCGCCTGCAGCTGCACCACCGCCGTTGGAGTTCTTGCTCTCAGCAAATTCCTGATCCTCTACGATTATGTCTGTGGTGTAAACCTTCTGACCTTCCTTATTGGTATAGTTTCCGGTCTGGATGTGGCCAGTAACAGCGATCTTAGTTCCCTTGTGAAGATACTTCTCTGCAAACTCTGCAGACTTTCCGAATGCTATGCAGCTGGGGAAATCCGCTGTCTGATCCTGGTTTTTTGATCCGCGGCGATCTACCGCCAAGGTATATCTTGCAATAGCCATGGGTTCTTCGCCCTGTGAATAGCGGATTTCGGGATCCTTTGTAAGTCTGCCCATAAGTATTACTTTGTTCATTTATATTTTCCTCCTTTTATTTGTGCCCCATATCTTTGGGGGCTGTAATCGTTTGACAATGTTAATATACGAGAAAGCAAAACGTCATAAAAAAAAT
>JAILJC010000220.1 GCA_024694965.1 Lachnospiraceae bacterium | reverse complement strand
AGCAGCAGGGAAGGGAAGCTCTCGTCGGGTTCGCCTTCAATGAGCACCGCAAGGATATGGCTCCTTCCGTGCATCTGAATATACGTCTCTATTTCCTTGCACACCCAGTAAGAATCAGGCGTCCGGGGTGAACAGATGACTATAAGATAATTCGATTCCCTAAGGGCATTCGAAATATTGTCATCGAGGTCACTTCCTATAGGCAGCTCCTCCTGGTCACGGAATACCCTGCCCATTTTCTTTTTACCCGTTTTCTTACGTACAGCGCCGGGTATCCTGTACGTCTCAAGCCCTGTATGCACCTTCTTTGCTATCTCCATATCAAGCGGTGCATGCCTGTAGCTTATAAATGCATCATATCTCATAACAATTTTACTCCTGACCGGTTATTGTTTTATCCTTTAATACACCTGGATCCCGCTTATGCAGGAATCATCGTATTTGGTACCCTTCTTTGCGGTAAGGATAGTGATCGTAATTGTATCGGTCATCACGGGACCGTCGTTTTCCACTTTGCTGTTGTTGCATTCGGCAAGGTACACGGGCGAGATGTCTTCAAACGCATAGCCTTCCAGTTCTTTACGTACTGCATTTCCGTTACCGAAATCCACACTGACTTCGGCCGGCATGCCGTTTTCGGTATACTGCTTATAGCTTGCGGTGTAGCCGTTGCATATAACTACTCCGTACACGGGCTGCACCTTGTCAAGATGAAGGGTAATGGTTTCGCCCACTCCCGTTCCCGGTACGCCCTCGGCCCATACCGTAGTAGGATCGTCATCTATAAGGTTCATGCCCCAGTAAATCTTTCCGTTTGCCTCCGGAAGCTCCGAAGATGTTTCAACGGAAGCGACATTTATCTTTTCATTGCGGTATCGCCCATAGAGCAGGGTCACGCCGTACCTGCTCTCGGGATTCTTTTCAAACAGGATATCCGCATAACCGACAAAGTTTATGCAGCCGCCGTTATCTTCATAGAACGACGGTCCCGTAAGAAGGAAATAATCCTCATCTTCAAAAAACTGCATGTGCTCGATCCACTCCCACGGATCACCGTCGCCGAACGAAAGCAGGAAGTATCCGTCCTGTACCTGCTCAAACGGAGCGGGAGTAAAATCCTCTTCTCCATACACTTCCCTGAAAAACCCGAGGGCGTCCTTAAGGCTTATGATCTTATCGGCTTCAAACCTGCCATCAGCCGATTCAACCGGTATCGCCCCGGTAAATGCCGTTTCATCCCACATGATATATTCAAGGAACTGGTCCCTTAAGGCAGCCCTTTTGTTATTGTCCATTTTGGAAAAGATCATTCCGTGCTCATCAAGGATCCGCGGTCCGGTCACACAGGAAGCCATCTCGGCAAGGAGTTCCGTCTCGGCCGGAAGGACGGGTTCGGTATCCCTAAGAAGCTCGATCTTTGCCTTGCACTCTGCCTCCGTAAGGGACTTATGCTGTGATCCTTCTTCTGTAGGGCTGTCAGCGGTATCATCATTATTTTCCGATGGCTTGACAGTATCCGCCTCATCATTATCATCATCCTCAGGGGGAAGCTCTTCTTTTGGTGCGCTTTCTTCCTGATTGACAGTTGGCTTGTTTATCCCTTCGAGTTTATCGGTAAGCTCAGAGCCCTTCTTCTTATCCCCGCATCCGGACAGGAGAAGGCATAAGAGTGAAAGGATCATGGCTGTTTGCAGGCATTTTTTCATTTTGGTACACTCCTCATTCAGACTGAAATAAATTTATAATGATATTTTAACAAAAATTGCCATTCTTTGGTATAATAAATTATCAGGAATAAGCCTTTTGCGGGAGGGTGGAAGATCAATGTATTATTCTAGCTTTGGCATCCTGGCGGTAATACATCATATCATCATAAACTATGATGCGTTAAAAAACTGGAAAAATGAACCGAAGGAAGGAGCGCATTTCAGATACAGTCAGTTTCTTAATGCACTTCTGGTGTTCTATGTAGCCGATCTTCTGTGGGGCTTTTTTGAAGAATCAAGCATCCGATTTCTTGCATATGCGGATACGGTTGTGTTTTTTGTGATGATGGCTCTCTCCGTTCTTTTATGGACGAGATACGTCGTCGCATTTCTTGACAGGAGCGGGATGCGCTCTAAAAGCCTGCTCGGAGCGGGATGGGCGATCTTTGCCTTTGTGATGCTGAGCCTTTCCGTTAATTTCTTTTATCCCTTTATTTTCACGTTCACGCAGGATATGGAGTATGTGCCGGGCGCGGGACGTTATATCCTTCTGGCCGCCCAGCTTATCATGTTCGTGCTGGTATCGGTATATTCGCTTTTCGTTGCGCTTAAGTCGGAGGGAAGGGAAAAGGTACATTACGGAGCGGTATGCCTTTCGAGTGCGGTCATGACCGTGTTCATAATACTTCAGTCATTTGATGCTTTTGCTCCGTTCTATACGATAGGATGCTTTTTCGCAAACTGCCT
>JAILJC010000206.1 GCA_024694965.1 Lachnospiraceae bacterium | reverse complement strand
GCGGGGGCTTCCACCCCAAAAAAAATAATACAGGAGGTTCAAAACTATGTCAGAGCAAACTTTTGAACAAATGCTGGAAGAATCACTTAAAACAATACATAACGGAGAGGTAGTTGAAGGTACGGTCATCGACGTTAAGCCCGATGAGATAATCTTAAACATCGGATACAAGTCAGATGGTATCATTAGCAGAAACGAATATTCAAATACGCCGGGCCTCGATCTTACCACATGCGTTAATGTCGGTGACACGATGGAGGCTAAGGTACTTAAGGTAAACGACGGAGACGGACAGGTTCAGCTTACGTACAAGAGGCTTGCTGCGGATAAGGGCAACAAGAGGCTCGAGGAGGCGTTCAACAATAAGGAAGTTCTTAAGGCTACCGTTGCACAGATACTTGACGGCGGTCTCAGTGTAGTGATAGAGGAGTCAAGGATATTCATACCGGCAAGCCTTGTTTCCGATTCTTATGAAAGGGATCTTTCCAAGTACTTGGGTCAGGAGATCGAATTCGTTATTACCGAGTTCAATCCCAGGCGCAGGAGGATAATCGGTGACCGCAAGCAGCTTCTCATGGCTGAAAGGAAACAGCTCCAGAAGGAACTCTTCGAAAGGATCAAGGTAGGGGATGTTGTTGACGGCGTAGTTAAGAACGTTACTGATTTCGGTGTGTTTGTAGATCTTGGCGGAGCGGACGGACTTCTCCACATTTCCGAGATCTCATGGGGCAGGGTTGAAAATCCCAAGAAGGTATTCAAGCCCGGCCAGGAGTTAAAGGTCCTCATAAAGGATATCCAGGATACAAAGATCGCATTATCCCTTAAGTTTGCGGATTCAAATCCCTGGAATGATGCGGAGTCAAAATACAGCATCGGAACGGTTGTTACCGGAAAGATCGCAAGGATGACTGATTTCGGTGCATTTGTTGAACTTGAACCCGGAATAGATGCACTCCTTCATGTTTCCCAGATTTCAAGGGAGCATATCGAGAAGCCTTCGGATGTATTAAAGGTTGGCCAGGAAGTCAGCGCAAAGATCGTTGATTTCAAGCCTGAGGATAAGAAGATTAGCTTAAGCATCAAGGCAATGATCGAACCCGAGAAGAAGGATGAAGAAGCAGAAGCGGAAGACAACGCAGATGTTGTAAGCGTTGATATCGATGCTGAGATAGAGAAGGCAAAGGAAGCCGAAGCCAAGGAAGCCGAAAAGGAAGCACCGGCTGAGGAACCCGTAAAGGAAGAGGAAGCACCGGAAGAGGAAGCAGCAGCTGAGGAAGAGCTCGAAGAGAAGGTTGAAGAAACCGAATAATTCTTAGGACAGGAGATGTCATCAATGGCAATGACATATGAGCAGTTTGAAGATGCAATATTAAAAATGACAACTATCGATCTTACGGCTTACAAAGAGAAGCAGATGAAGCGAAGGATCGATACGCTGATAAACAAGCATAAGATCGGTGGTTATGATGCTTTCGTAAAAGAGATCAAAACCGATCAGAAGCTGTTTGAGGAATTTGTCAATTATCTTACTATCAACGTTTCCGAGTTTTACAGGAACACCGATCAGTGGGAGCTGCTTGATAAGACATTCATTCCGGAGATAATCGGTAAGTACGGTAAAAACTTAAAGATCTGGAGCGCGGCGTGTTCTACGGGTGATGAGCCCTATTCGCTGGTAATGGCTTTTTCAAGGCATATACCAATTAATCAGATAAAGATAATAGCTACCGATCTTGATAAGCAGGTAATAGCCCAGGCAAAGACCGGGATATACTCCGAGAAAAGCATAGCAGGAGTTCCGGATGACTTTAAGAAGAAATACTTTACGAAGATAGGAAGTTCCTACAAAGTTTCGGATGAGATAAAGTCACACGTTGAGTTTAAGGAACATAACCTTCTTAAGGATCCTTATCCAACGGGATGTCATTTCATTATCTGCCGTAACGTGCTTATCTATTTTACGGATGAAGCCAAGGAGGATATTTACAAGAAGTTTAATGCTTCTCTCGTAAAGGACGGGATACTGTTCATAGGAAGTACCGAGCAGATCGTAAACCATAAGGCTTTCGGATATGAGAGGCGCAATTCATTCTACTATCAAAAGGTTTGACGAAGGATTTCACTGCCGATAGAGGAAAGGATTTTGGAAGCGTCGTTTTCTGAGTAAGGAATGTATGACCTTTTGGATGAAAGGTCGGATCTAAATAATGTATTATGGGCCGTGATGGCCGGAATAAAGAGACCGCTGTGTTTGGTATAGCAGGTCTCTTTTTTTGCGTTTTCGATACGTGAACTGTCAACGCCCGAAGCTATTTCCTTAAGGATGCAGCAATCCTCCGCGGGAAGATAGTAATAGTTTTTGTAATCGTCGTAATAGTGCTTAAGGGTTTCAGATATAAGCGGTATCCTTATTACAGCCGTCTTGTCGGAGCGCAGGGAGATCACGATGTCATCATGTTTTATCATGATACTCTTTGGTATATTAAGCGAGTGGGTGTAATCGGCCAGTATCTCACTGTGGCTGTTTCCTGAAAGATCTGAAAACCCGTGTATTTCATGCGATACATAGGAAAGCGGTGTATCCTTTAGAGAAGTATAATGAAGGATCGGCAGGATGAGCCCCATCCCCTTAAGGTCCTCGCTGTTATGGTATATGAGTGGATGAAGCAGCTTTTCATCTTGAGTTTTTACATAGTCGTGGTATACCCTGATAAGTTCCCTGCCTGTATAGGGATCGTCACTGTTTATATCAAGGAGCTGCTCGATACAGCGCTGCCTCAGGGAATACAGTCCCAAAATATTTTTAAGAGGCTTTACGGCCGCATAGATATCATAATTGTCAAGACCCGATAAAGGGTTTTCAAGCCCGTGTTTGCCTGCCTTATAAGAAAGATAGGGAATATCAAAATGATTGCCGTTATAATGTACAAGAAGGCTGAAACGGCCATTGATAAATGCTGTAAACCTGCGTATTATGAGTGATTCTTCCCCGGGGCTTTGCGCAAACCACTGGATAGTATTGTAGCCATCACTATCAAAGAAGCCGCAGCCTATAAGATAGAGGTCGGAGTGCTCCCTTGAGAGCCCTGTGGTTTCTATATCTATAAAGAGTATCCTGTCCTCGGGGGCCAGCTCCCCGATGGGATAACCGGGATGCATGCCCTCGTATCTGAAGGTGAATTCTTTCATTATCCGCTTCCTTAAACAAAGTTTAATTGAGTATATCATATTTGATGATAATTTACTTTATTAAAGTGGCAATCGGGCTCAAATTTTTGTATAATTGTTTCTATAAAACAACTTATGAGGTGTTCAAATGGCTGGTTTTACATTTAAGGGCGGGATACATCCGTACGAGGGTAAGGAACTGACTAAGGATAAGCCGATAAAAAGGTTCGTACCCGACGGCGATATGGTATATCCTCTGTCGCAGCATATAGGTGCGCCTGCCAAACCCGTTGTAAAAAAGGGTGACAGGGTACTTGCGGGGCAGCTCATCGCCGAAGCGGGAGGCTTCGTATCCGCCAATATTTATTCATCAGTATCGGGCACTGTCAAATCTATAGCAAAGCACAGGGTCGCAACCGGCGACATGGTGGAATCGATAACGATAGAAAGCGACGGGATGTTTGAAGCGGCTCCGCTTCTTCCCGTGGGCGAGATCGCGCAGATGTCAAGGCAGGAGGTTATCGATGCGATAAAGCTCGCCGGTATCGTGGGCATGGGAGGCGCCGGTTTTCCGACGCATGTCAAGCTGTCACCCAAGGATCCCGATAAGATATATTACTGCATCGTTAATTGTTCGGAATGTGAACCGTACCTTACTTCCGATTACAGGAGGATGCTTGAGGAGCCCGAAAAGCTTGTTGCCGGGCTTAAGATAATACTGTGCCTGTTTGAGAATGCCGAGGGCATACTTGCGGTTGAGGATAACAAGCCAGACTGCATAAGGAAGCTTAAGGAATTGACTCTTGACGAGAAGCGCATAACCGTAAAGGCGCTTAAGACAAAATACCCACAGGGATCGGAGAGGCAGCTCATTTATGCAACGACGAGAAGAGCCATCAATTCATCCATGCTTCCCTCGGATGCCGGCTGTATCGTAAACAACGTGGATACGGTAGTTTCCGTATACCATGCGATAATAGAAAAGCGGCCGCTGACTGAGCGTATAGTTACGGTGACCGGTGATGCGGTTAAGGATCCGCAGAATTATCTGGTTCCCATCGGTACATCATACAGGCAGCTTATTGAGGCATCGGGAGGATTTATATCGACTCCCGAGAAGATAATCTCGGGCGGCCCCATGATGGGATTTGCGATGTTTGACTTAGACGTTCCGATCATAAAGACATCATCGGCGATAACATGCTTTACAAAGGACGAGGTTGCAAAGTACAAGCCTTCAAACTGCATTAATTGCGGACGGTGTGCCGAAGTTTGCCCGGGACGTGTCATTCCGGCAAGGCTGGCCGATTATGCCGAGAATCATGATGAGGAGAAATTCCTTGAGTATAACGGGATGGAATGCTGTGAATGCGGATGCTGCAGCTATATCTGTCCGGCAAAGCGTCAGCTTACACAGAGCATAAAGACGATGCGCAAGCTGATACTTGCTAAGAAGAAGAAATAGGAGGGTGTAAGAGTGAGCGAGCTTTTGAATGTTTCCTCGGGACCTCATGTAAGAAGTAAATACAGTACCGGAAAGATAATGGGTCTTGTACTTTTATCCCTTATGCCGGCAGCCGGTTACGGGATATATCATTTCGGAGTAAATGCGGCGATCCTCATCGTTGTCAGTGTTGTTACCTGTGTTCTTACAGAGCTTGTATATGAGCTTATAATGAAGCAGGATATAACCGTTACAGACTTGAGTGCAGCGGTAACGGGACTGCTTCTTGCGCTTAACATGCCGCCGACGGCCGCCTGGTGGCTGCCTGTTGTCGGAGGTATATTTGCGATAGTATTCGTAAAAATGCTTTTCGGCGGACTGGGGCAGAATTTCATGAACCCCGCACTTGGCGGAAGGTGTTTTCTTGTCATATGTTTTGCGGCAAGGATGACGAACTTTAATTACGACGGGATCACGCAGGCGACTCCGCTCATGCTCATAAGGACGGGCAATTCCGTTAATGTAAGGGATATGATCTTCGGTAATATAGCCGGTACCGTCGGTGAGACATCGGTAATAGCGATCGTTGCCGGAGCGTGCATCATGCTTGCGTTCGGTATCATCGATCTTAAGGTTCCCGCTTCTTACCTTATCTCATTTGTGATATTTATGGGACTGTTTGCAGGAAGGGGATGGGACGTAAATTATCTTACCGCTCAGCTTGCGGGAGGCGGCCTTATGCTCGGAGCATTCTTCATGGCTACCGATTACGCCACCTGTCCGATAACAGACAGGGGAAAGATAATCTACGGAATATGCCTCGGTGTAATGACCGGTATATTCAGGTGCTTTTCAAGTTCGGCGGAGGGAGTGAGCTTCGCGATAGTATTCTGCAACCTGCTCGTTCCTCTTATCGAAAAGATGACGCTTCCCAAGTGTTTCGGAAAGGGAGGTGAGGTCTGATGAAAAACGCAGTTAAGTCAGTAATCACACTAACCGTTATAACAGTTGTCGCGGGCCTGCTGCTTGGCTATGTTTATGAAATTACAAAGGATCCGATAGCAGCCAAGGCTCAGGAAACCAAATTTAACGCATACCGTGCTGTATTTCCCGCAGCGGCAGATTTTAAGGAAGCCGCCGGTGCCGATCCGTCAAAGGCCTCCGAAATACTTAATGCTTCGGGTTTTACAGACGAGCGGATCGATGAATGCCTTGCGGCTGTAGACAGCTCCTGCACTCCCTTGGGTTATGTGCTTACCGTAACAACAAGCAAGGGTTACGGCGGAGATATCACCGTATCCATGGGCGTAAGCTCGGAGGGTGTATTAAACGGAATAGAGATCCTTGATATATCGGAAACGGCAGGACTCGGAATGAAAGCCGATACCGATCAGTTCAAGGGACAGTTTAAGGATAAGAAGGTATCACAGTTCAATTACACAAAGTCAGGTGCTTCTGCCGAATACGAAATAGACGCGATAAGCGGTGCCACCATTACAACAAACGCAATGGTGAATGCCGTAAATGCGGGACTGGTTTATACCGGCAGTATATCGGGAGGTCAGAATGAGTAAGGTCATCGAAAGGTTATATAACGGAATAATAAAGGAAAACCCGACACTTGTACTTATGCTTGGCATGTGTCCGACACTTGCCGTTACCACAAGTGCAATAAACGGTGTGGGAATGGGACTTACAACGACCGTAGTGCTTGTAATGTCAAACCTTCTTATATCGATGTTAAGAAAGGTGATCCCCGACAGCGTCAGGATCCCTGCCTTCATTGTTATAATCGCATCCTTCGTTACGATAGTACAGCTCCTACTTCAGGCATACATTCCTTCGCTTTATGATGCACTCGGAATATACATACCGCTTATTGTGGTTAACTGCATTATCTTAGGAAGGGCCGAAGCCTACGCCTCAAAGAATAAGGTGATACCGTCGGTATTTGACGGTATAGGCATGGGACTTGGATTTACTCTGGGACTTACCCTTATAGGTATCGTAAGGGAAGTACTCGGAGCGGGATCGGTATTCGGATTTAAGTTCATACCGGAAGACTTCCCGACTCTTACCATTTTCATACTTGCACCGGGAGCATTCTTTGTGCTTGCGGTACTTACTGCCGCTATGAATAAGATAAAGCTCTCGTCCGGCAAGGGAGGAAATGCGGTTGAATGCGATGAGAGCATGTGCGCCGGCTGCACGATGACAGGATGCAGGGGAAGGAGTGTTAAGTGATGGGTAAACTGCTTACGATAGCCATAGGCTCGGCATTTATCAACAATGTTGTATTAAGCCAGTTCCTCGGCATATGTCCGTTCCTTGGAGTTTCCAAGAAGGTTAAGACAGCCGCAGGTATGGGTTCTGCCGTTGTGTTCGTAATCACGCTTGCTTCGGCTGTAACTTCGCTCATATACAGGTTCCTTCTTGTACCGCTTAATATAACCTATCTTCAGACGATAGTGTTCATTTTGGTCATAGCTGCACTCGTGCAGTTTGTCGAGATGTTCCTAAAGAAGAAGGTGGTAAGCTTATATAATGCACTCGGAGTATACCTGCCGCTTATCACCACCAACTGTGCGGTGCTCGGCGTTGCGCTTAAAAACGTTCAGAATTCCTACGGGTTTGTCGAGAGCGTAGTAAACGGTTTTGCTGTTTCAGTGGGCTTCCTGGTTTCGATAGTCATAATGGCGGGTATCAGGGAGAAGATCGAATACAACAATGTACCGAAGGCGTTTAAAGGCACTCCAATAGTTCTTGTTACGGCTGGACTTATGGCAATTGCTTTCTTCGGTTTTTCGGGACTTAAATAGATTCGGGAAGGTATAGGGATATGAATAGTTTGGGAATCATAATAGCCGTCAGCGTCGTCGGCGGAGTCGGACTGCTGATCGCATTATTCTTAAGTGTGTTCGGGAACATTTTTAAGGTTGAGACGAATCCTCTTACCGATGAGATAATCGATGCGCTTCCGGGAAACAACTGCGGCGGATGCGGATTTGCAGGCTGCAGCGCACTTGCGGAAGCGATCACAAACGGTGAGGCGCCTGTTTCGGCCTGCCCTGTGGGAGGCGAACCGGTCGCACAGGCAATTGCTTCAATAATGGGTGTTGAAGCTGATGCTGCCGATAAGATGGTCGCCCACGTTAAGTGTAACGGAACCTGCGACATGACTTTCAATAACTACAATTACGAAGGAGTAAAGGACTGCAGGATGGCGGGATTTGTTCCCTCCGGCGGACCTAAGAGCTGCGATTTCGGATGCATCGGATTCGGAACCTGCGTAAGCGTGTGTGAGTTCGGAGCGATAAGTATTACGGACGGCGTGGCCCGTATCGATAAAGATAAGTGCAAGGCTTGCGGTAAATGCGTGGCTGAATGTCCCAAGCATCTTATAGAGATGATACCTTACAAGGCAGGCTACGTTGTCGACTGCATGAATAAGGATAAGGGACCGCTTGTAATGAAGGTATGTAAGGCCGGATGCATCGGCTGCGGACTGTGCGCAAAGGAATGCCCCAAGGAGGCCATTACCGTCACCGATTCGCTCGCTCATATTGATCAGGAGAAATGTGTAAGCTGCGGATTGTGTGCAAAGAAATGTCCGAAGAATGCCATAGGTAAGGCATAACTACTTAATAAGATATTTTTCGGCGCCCCCGGTGTAATGAAGCGTGTTATCCGCGGTGATAAAAACAGCTTCCGTATCGGGGGTGTTTTCTATAAGTTTTACCGCATCACTTAATCCAAGGAGCAGGCACTCGGTTGAAAGGGCATCCCCTTCAAGCGATGAAGGACTTATGATCGTGGCGCTTGTAAGGTCGGTATCTTTGGGCCTTCCCGTTTCCGTATCAATTATATGGTGGTATATCTTACCGTCATGCATGAAGTATCTTTCATATATCCCGGATGTTACCACCGACATCCCGGATACATTAAGGGAAGCCGCGATCTTACCCGAGTCGGAAAACGGCTCCTTTATGCCTATCTTAAACGGGTTTCCGTCGGGCTTGCTTCCGATGGTCAGGATGTTCCCACCAAGTGAAATGACAGCGCTCTTTACCCCTTTTGAAATGAGCATATCCTTTATCTTATCCGCAAC